>JAUWEG010000133.1 GCA_030608385.1 Candidatus Heimdallarchaeota archaeon | reverse complement strand
CTTGCTTATGTATATGATGAAGAGTGTCATTAGCAAAAATCTGAGGAATTGATCCTCTTCGAAAAGGTAAAGCTTCACTTACACCTTGTACCATCATAACACTATTAGATTTCTTTTTCGCTTGATTTAACATCTCAAAGGATCTATCTAAAAGAATACAACCATTAACATGTTCTTCAAATAATGCAGCTATTCTTCCTGTTCCTCCTCCTAAATCCAAAATAACTTCATTTTGGAACAATGTCAGATTATCCAGAATTGTACTTAGGTCAAAACCTGGGATGATTTTATCATATCTTTTAGCAATCCTAGAAAATAAATCCATAAATTCTAAAAAAGGAACTTACATATAAATAAATGTAAAAAAAGGAAAGAAAAAATTAGCAAACCTCTGTTGGCCATTCTTCGTCTTTATACCAGTATGGTTTTCTGATCATTCCGAAGGCATTATGAGCTGCAACTGCTCCTTGAGCTACTGCAATCACAATCAGTTGATATTTTGAAGCTATATCTCCTATAGCAAAAACACCTGGAACGCTTGTTCTCATCTCTCTATCAACGGTAATATATTTTCCATCTGTTTCTAAACCAATATCTTCAAAAATTTCTAAGCTTGTTTTTAGACCAACAGCTAGAACACATTTATCAACTTCTACAACTTTTTCTTCTTTTGTTTCAACTTGTTCAAGTACTGCTCTTTCTAAGTTTTCTTCACCCTCTAGAGCTTTCAATTGATGTGAGTAGATTATTTCTGCTAAATTATTGTCTATGATTTCCTGAACTGTTGTTTCAGCTGCTCTAAAGCTATCTCTTCTATGACATAGATAGATCTTTTTAGCAATGCCAGCTATAGTCCTAACAGCATCAATTGCTGTATCTCCTCCACCAACAACTATGACAGTACTTCCTTTGAAGCGATTAGGATCTGTAACGAAGTTGTACAATCCTCTATCTTTTCGTTTGAACTTGTTTTCTCCTGGAACACCTAATTCAGCAGGTCTTGAACCAGTAGCAATAACTAGACTTCTAAAATTATAGCTGTTTTCATTTGTTATAATAGTGAGAACATCATCCTTTTTCTCAACTTTAACAACTCTTTCATCAATAATTTCGGCATTTACTTCTTGACTTTGAATAACAAATTCATCAATTAATCTTTTTGCTAAAATACTGGGGGTCCCTGGATAATTTTCAACTATTTTTCGACCATAAAGTGTAGTAACTATACCACCCAACCTGCCTCCTTCAAAGACAGTTACTTTAAGTCCTTTATAGGCAGCAATGATGGCTGTGCCCATACCGCCAACTCCACCACCTATGATTCCAAGATCTCCATGAAACATATCATCTGATGACATAAGAGCTGAAAATCGTTCTTATTAATAATCTTTATGAACTCGACATGTGTTGGATAAAAATATGATAACCTTATAGGATTAAATTTCCTATAATTGTTGAGAAGTGGTTATTTTGGAAAACAAATATGCGCAGAATTTGGAAATTTATAATGATTCTCCTGTTTGTATTTTGATTTTTCATGGACTATCTGGTACTCCTACTGAGATGAGACATCTAGCAGAATCGTTTTCGAAACAAGGATATGATGTATTTGTACCAATAATACCTTATCATGGAATTTCTTTTGACTATCTTCTTGAGCTAAAAGACCCCACAGAAATTTATGAATGGGGAAAGGCATTAATTTTTCAAAAAAAACAAGAATATGATAAGCTTATTGTTCTTGGGTTCTCATTAGGCGCAGGGATTACCTTTGTAGCTGAGACTAGTAATCCAACAGCTGATGCTTATATTGGGATAAGCACTGGTGGAATATTCTCTTGGATGTTAAGGTTATTCTCTTTTGTCTATAGGTTCATTAAAATTAAATCAATTCCTTTCTCTTTACCAAGTGACTATGACAAAACGTTGGTTGATGAAGAATATCTAGAATGGAAAATGGAAAATATGAATAAAATGCCAATGAGCGTTTTGGTACATGCAGTTCGTCATTCCAAACACTTGAAGAAGGTAGTTAAGAAACTAGTTACACCTGTTTTAATCATTAATGGGGTCAAAGACATGACAACTAGTAAGAAAGCTACTACTTATGTTGTTAAGAATGCCTCTTCAAAAATAAGGAAAGGATTTCTTGTGAAGGGAGGTGGTCATTTGCTCCTGAGTACTGGATTTTTTGACATGATTTTTGAAGAAATAATAACTTTCATCCATCAAGTCCTAGAAAATGACCAAAAAGAAGTTGAATATCTAGGAGAACTCTCTTTAAAATAGATGAATATACATTTTTCAACAAATTTTTCTTATTTTGTGTTAAACCTAACACAAGAATAGTTAATACTTCACAAATAGTATACTATAGCTAAAAAACTGGGATGTAAATGGTAATATTCAGTAAAAAAATCATAGCAATTGCAGGTGCTAGTTTGTGTGGTGTTCTTGCTATAACAGGTCTTCTAATTTCTCTACCTTATATTATGAATCCTAGGGAAAAAATTGATTTTCATCCAGATACACTGCTAGCTGGGACAGCATCTACTTATCAAATCAAAGAAACAGTTAGTACTTCGTTTGGTTCTTATTCTCCTCTTCATATTGATATTACACCCAATATAAAACCAACAATAATTGGTAATAACTTGGGAAATGTAGACAAACAAGGTTTAGAAGTTACACCCCAGATGAAGGAATTCTTAGAATCGTATGGTTTTGTGATTGTTGATGAGGGATATGAAGATATCTATGAGATTTATTCTGAAAAGACAATCCCCAAGTTTATTACCACAGATCTATGCCTACATGCTTATCATGTTCTATACGATATTAGCTTAAGGATTTTAGAAGGGGAAAGGTTCTTTTTTGATTTTGAAACAATGCTACAAGCTCTTCGAGATGCTCAAATTGCACTTAACTCAACAGCTTCAGAAATATCTGTTCAAGAAGCATTAAACAAAAATATTGCCTATCTTTCTGTCATGCTTCACCTTCTTAATGAGACTAATACAATTCCTGTAGAAGTTGAAGCTTTAACAATTGCGGAGCTTAATTTGATTAATGATAGTGTCAGAGAATATTCAGCAATTTTTGACTATGAGGAAGATTATACTCAGTATAAGGTGAGGGGGCATTATACTAGAAATGAACTTTTAGGGAATTATTTCAAAGCAATGATGTATGCTGGAAGAATGGGTTTTCTTACACAAAGTCCTATAGGAGACCCAGAAATGGGTATCAGTCATACAAGGATGGCACTCCTACTTATTTCAAGTTTCAATGAGACAATTTCGACTTCTACTATTTGGGAATATTGGGATCGTATTTATGAGCCAACTGTTTTTTATGTAGGGGCAAGTGATGACCTTACAGCTGAGGAATACTATCAGATATGGCAAAATAATGGAGCTCCTTCTGGTGATGCACTGTCAGAAAGAAGCTTAATTGAGACAATAATAGAGGAAATCCAGTCTTATAGGAGACCAAGAATCAACTCTATGTTTGTTTTTGATGATCAAAAAGTAGAAAATGTCACACAAGGATTCAGACTTATGGGGCAACGATTTATTCCTGATTCCTATATATTCCAACAACTTGTTCATGATAAAGTCGAAGATAGATTTATGCCCACTGGATTAGATGTTTTTTCTGTTTTTGGAAGCCCAAGAGCTGATTATTTTTTGGAAGATGAAAATCAGCTTTATCTTGGATATAATGAACAAATAAGTAAACTCAGAAAGGAATTTGGTAATCTTACTGATTATGATTGGACACAGAATCTTTATTGGCTGTGGTTGTTTTCACTTTTCCCATTACTCGATCCAGCTACAGACGGATATCCAGGGTTTATGCTTAGTGATGCATGGACTGACAAATCCCTAATGACAGCTTCAAGCTCTTGGGCAGAGTTAAGACATGATACAATTCTTTATGCCAAACAATCTTATACTGTAGAGTTAGTAAGTATTTCAAAGACATATCCTGGTTATGTTGAACCTTATCCTGAAGTTTATGCGAGACTTGCTAGTTTGGTAAGACTGATGACGAATGGGTTGGGTGAAAGAGGTTTACTCCTTGGAAGTTTTGCTCTCAAACTTACAGAAATAGCAGATGTCTTTGAGAATCTACAGATGATTAGCATCAAAGAACTAGAAAATGAACCATTAACTGATCAAGATATTGGTTATATAAATGGCGTTGCTACAATTATAGAACGTCTAGCAAGTTATGATGATCCAGAATATGAAGAATGGGTTAGTACTGCGGATGATAGGATGGCAGTAATAGCTGATGTACATACTGACCCAAATACAGAAATGGTATTAGAGGTGGGAACAGGTAATCCTTTTGTTATCTATGTAATCGTTCAGGATCACCGAGGAAATCTTAGATTGGCAAGAGGGGGAACTTTTTCCTATTATGAATTTAAACAACCTATGACAGAAAGATTAACTGACGAAGAGTGGCAGGATATGTTAGACAATGATCCCCCACCATTGCCTGAATGGATGCTTCTCACAATACCTATGGCTTCTGTAAACGCTGTTCCGCATGTATCAAGGAAAGAAAACTAGTCAAAAAGTAAAAATATCAGATAATAATACTGTATACATTAGTTAATTTGGGAATTACAATGTTGGTACTGAATAAAAAAATGAAGATTATTGTTGGTTCAAGCATTATCACAATTTTGATTTTAGCTAGTTTGGGAATTGTTTTACCCATAGTTATTAATCCGAAAATGACAATAAACTGGAATCCAGATCCTCTAATTGATGAAACTGCATCCACTTATCAAATTAGGGATTCAGTTTTAACATCCTTTGGTTCTTATAATCCACTTCACTTAAATTTTACACCTTCTATTGAACCAACTCTGATAAAAAGTAATCTAAGGAATGTTGATATGCAAGATTTGTATATCTCCTCGAACATCAAACAATTGTTAGAAAATTATGGTTTCGCTATTGTAGATGAAGGTTTTGAAGATATCTATGAGATTTATTCTGAAACGAAAATCCCCAAGTTTATTACCACAGATCTATGTCTACATGCTTATCATGTTCTATACGACATTAGCTTAAGAATTCTTGAAGCAGAAAGATTTTTTTCAGATTTTGAAACAATGTTGTTAGCTCTTCGTAACGCTCAAATTTCCCTAAACTCAACTGTTTCAGAAGTTTCAGTTCATGAAGCATTAAACAAAAATATCGCTTATTTATCTGTAATGCTTCATCTTCTTAATGAGACAAATACTATACCTTCAGAAGTGGAATCTCTTACTCTTGCTGAATTAAACTTGATTAATGATAGCATGATGAACCCTTCAGCAATCTTTGGATACAAGGAAGACTATACTCAATATATAGTAAGAGGGCATTATACTCGAAATGAAATTTTAGCAAATTATTTCAAAGCTATGATGTATGCTGGAAGAATGAGTTTTCTAACTAAAAGTCCCACTGGAGATCCTGTCATGGGTATCGAACAAACTAGGATGGCTTTACTTCTAATCTCGAGTTTCAATGAAACAATTTCTTCTTCATCTGTTTGGGACTACTGGGATAGGATTTATGAACCTACTGTATTCTACGTGGGGGCAAGTGACGATCTTACAGCTGAAGAGTATTATCAGATCTGGCGGGATAATGGGGCTCCTGAAGGAGATGTTCTAGCAAATGATACTACAATTGAAGGAATAGTTGAAGAGATAAAAACATATAGAAGACCAAAAATAAATTCTATGTTTGTCTACGAGGATCAAGAAGTTGAAGAAGTTACTCTAGGATTTCGGTTAATGGGACAAAGATTCATACCTGATTCGTATATCTTTCAACAATTAGTGCACGACCAAGTAGAAGATAGAAAAATGCCAACAGGTTTGGATGTGTTTTCTGTTTTTGGTAGTCCGAGAGCGGATTATTATACGAGAAGTGAAAATCAAACTTATCAGGAATATGCTGGTCAGATACTTAAACTACGAGCAGAATTTTATAATTTAACAGATTACGATTGGACTCAAAACCTATATTGGTTGTGGTTGTATTCTTTCTTTCCATTGTTAGAACCTGCTTTAGAAGGCTATCCTGGATTCATGTTGAATGATGCGTGGTCTGATAAAGCGTTAATGACGGCAATGGGTTCATGGGCTGAGTTAAGACATGATACGATTTTGTATGCTAAACAATCTTATACAATAGTACCCACAGGGGGACCCGCACCAAAAATTCCGAAAGGTTATATTGAACCTTATCCGGAAGTATATTCTCGTCTTGCTGCTTTAGTACGTTTAATGCAAAACGGTCTTGAATCAAGGGGTCTTCTAGCAGATAGTTTTAGTTACAAATTAGAAACAATAGCTAATGTTTTTGAAAAGTTAACTGAACTTAGTATAAAGGAATTACAAAATGAAAAACTTACAGATGAT
>JAUWEG010000127.1 GCA_030608385.1 Candidatus Heimdallarchaeota archaeon | reverse complement strand
ATCCAGGATTTTGGAAATTAGCGGAGGAAAGAATCCTTCCACAAGAATACATTACTGCCTTAGAATTAGCTTATCTTTAGGTCTACGCTAACTAATTAAATGTTTGAATTTTATCTGAAATTCAAGTATTATTTGTTCCAGATTTTCAATGAACTCTTCAGTTTGAAAATATATTGCCTTATTTAAGTAGCCCTCTAGTTCTCCCCAATTAATAGATTCAAAGACTAGTCTCAAAAATCTCTTCGCGCTTGAAGATCGTACTCTAGGATACATTCCTACTACAAGAATAAAATCCTCTTTGGTTCTGAAATAATAATTAACACCTTCCATCTGGATACCGTAAAGCTCAGAACCTAGTTCCCTAGAAAAAGCTATCATAGCTGCACTAAAACCGCTGAATAACAATTCATCCATTACTTCACTGATATATGAACGATGAAAGACAGCTAAACCACTTAAGTCGACAATTGTAAAACGTAAAAGGGGTGGTTTTGAAGGAATATCTGGCTGTTTTCTTGTAGTGGAAGATTTAGCATTCATTTGAAAACCTTTCTTTCTAATCAAGATTAAATATACTTCAGTTTGAAATAAAAGTGTTCGTATGTTCAGCAGATTTTGATCAAAAAATTAAAAAAAGAAAAGATATGGTGGGAATTACTTTGAGGAGAAATAACCTCCTCATTTTTCTTTTAGAAAACACTTTTATTCTATTTTAATTGAATAATCTTATGCGTGCAATTATTGTTCTTACTCATTCTGAATGTAAAAGATTAATAGCTAAAGGAATTGCTCAACTTCCTGAAGTCAAAGAAGCTTTAGAAAAACATCGTATTTTTGTTTCCAGAGGTTCAACAACAGCTTATGTTTTAGAAGAACTGTTAGGGGAACCTATAGACAAACCTCATTATGTTGCTGGACAAATGACAGGGGATAAAAAACACTTATATCGTTTTGGTAGTCTTAAAATTGACAAAAGATTGAAAGAAATAGTCATCGATAAAGGTGTGAAAAAGGAAGTAGATAATTTTCAAGAAGCGTTATTAGAATTTGAACCTGGTGACATAATTTTCAAAGGTGGAAATACTCTAGGAAGTGATGGAATAGCTGGTGTTTACATGGCTCACCCTGCTGGAGGAACAATTGGAGGAATACTTCCGATAGCAATAGCTAGAGGGATAGAAATCATTGTTCCTATTAGTCTTTCAAGAAGTGTAGACGATAGTGTTTGGGAATTATCACAAATACTTGGAAATCAAACAATAGACAAAGAGTATGCAATGGGATTACCCATAGGTCTTATGCCTATTCCTGGGGAAGTCTTTACAGAATTGGAAGCTTTTGATGTTCTTCACCCAGAAGTGAATGTTTTTCACATCGGATCAAGTGGTGTCGGCACTGCAGAAGGGTCTTTACATTTTCTGTTTATAGGTGAAGATGATAATGTCAAAGCTGCTTACGAAGAAATGGTAAATCTTGCTAAATCCGATACAGAATATGTTCCTGATATTGACTAAACTACTTCAAACTCCCTTCTTAATTGTTTTTATCCAATTACTAATTTTTGTAAGATAATAGAGTATAAAAGGAAAAATCAGCCTAATGTGATTTAGACTAGTTTTACTTGGTGAGTTAGATGAATGATGGTGTATACCAAATTCCAAAACCAAAAAATGAACCAATATTAGACTTCCTTCCTGGAAGTAAGGAAAGAAAAGAGCTCAAAGAGGCTCTTGATTTTATACGAAAAAAATTCGAAATACCTCTTATTATAGATGGAATAGAAATTAAAACTGAAATTAAAGGAACATCTGTTCCACCTCACAATCATCAATATGTATTAGCTGAATACAACAAAGCTGGAATAGAAGAAGTAGATGCTGCAATTGAAGCCGCACTAAATGCGAAAGCAGATTGGGAAAATATGCATTGGGCAGATAGAGCTTCGATATTTCTGAAAGCAGCAGATTTGATGGCTGGTCCATACAGACAAATCATGAATGCAGCAACTATGTTAGGCGTAAGTAAGAATGTCTATCAAGCTGAAGTTGATGTTGTTGAAATGATAGATTTCTTCAGGTTCAATGCTCACTTTATGCAAGAAATTTACTCTAAACAACCTGAATCTCCTGAAGGTCAATGGAATAGATTAGATTATAGACCTTTAGAAGGATTTGTGTTTGCAATTACACCTTTCAATTTTATTTCAATAGCTGGCAATCTTCCAACTACTCCCGCTTTATTAGGGAATACAGTGGTCTGGAAACCTGCTTCATCAGCTGTTTATCCTTCTTATTATATCATGTCAATATTAATGGAAGCAGGATTACCTCATGGTGTGATAAACTTCGTTCCTGGTCAAGGTGCTGTTATAGCAAAACAGGTTCTAAATCACAGAGATTTAGCTGGTGTTCATTTTACTGGGAGTACAGGAACTTTTCAATGGATATGGAGAAAAATTGGTGAAAATATCTCAACTTACAGGACATATCCCAGAATTGTTGGAGAGACAGGAGGAAAAGATTTCATTGTAGCTCATCCCTCAGCTAATATAGATGAAGTATCAACAGCTTTAATTCGAGGAGCATTCGAATTCCAAGGACAAAAGTGTTCTGCAGCAAGTAGAGCATATATCCCACAAAGCATGTGGGACCAAGTGAAGACGAACTTAATTAAAGCAACAGAAGAAATCAAACAAGGTGATGTTGAGGACTTTACAACTTTCATGAACGCTGTTATAGATCAACCAGCTTTCAACAATATTAGTAAATTTATTGACTTTGCTAAGAACTCAGAAGAAGCTGAAATCATCACAGGGGGGAAGTATGATGATTCAAAGGGATATTTCATTGAACCAACAACTATCGTTACTTCGAATCCTAAATTCAGAACAATGGAAGAAGAGATCTTTGGACCGGTTTTAACCATCTATGTTTATCAAGATGATAAATTCAAAGAAACCTTGGACTTGTGTAATGATACATCCCCTTATGCATTGACAGGATCTATATTCGCAAAAGATAAGCAAGCTATACAATTAGCAAGTAAGATTTTACGCAATGCTGCAGGTAATTTTTACATTAATGACAAACCAACGGGTGCAGTTGTTGGGCAACAACCGTTTGGTGGGGCTAGAGCTTCAGGAACAAATGATAAAACTGGAAGTTACCTTAATCTGCTCAGATGGATTTCTGCACGCACCATTAAAGAAAGCTTCAATCCACCAAAACATTACTCATACGATTATATGAATGAAAGCTGATTTAAGGAACTAAACATAGGAGGAATGCAAATTGGCTAAATCAATGGGAAAACGTACTGAATTTGAAGATTTTCTGGATAGAATACCTCTAGAAACTCATCAAATCACTAGTTTTCTCAGAGATCTACTTCTGTCAAATTTTCCTTTTCTAGACGAGGAAGGTAAATTTTGTACTCTTGTTTACTGGACAAACCGAAAGATAAGCTCCATAAATCCGATAAGGGATTCAGTCAATTTAATGTTCTGGAGAGGAGATGAATTAGCAGACAAACATAATCTCCTGAAAGGTAGTAATTATTCTATGAGATATATTGAAATCACAAAGATAGATGATGTAGATGCTGATTATATAGTTGAACTTTTTCAGCAAGCACTAGCCTTAGAATAATTGATGAGTTCTACTTCCATTTATCTAAAATAAATCTCAATTTTTATTGTTTCATCAAATAGTTTAAAATGCTAAAATGCCCTTTTTAACTCTTTCTAATGAGAAATTCACTGTTGCTAGTGACTTGTTAAAAGATTTTGTGTATACTCTTATCTATAAACAAATTTCATGAGGTGTCTACGATAACTCAAGCAAAAGGATATACTGGTAAGATTTTGTGGGTTGACTTATCCTCAAAGGAAATACAAGAAGAATTTCCTGATGAGAAGATTTATCGCAGCTTTTTAGGTGGATATGGTTTAGGTGTTTATTATATCTATACTCGAATTTCTCCAGGCTGCGATCCCTTAGGTCCAGAAAATATCTTGGGTTTTTGTCCAGGGCTTCTTACAGGAACCGCAGCCCCTTTCACTGGTAGGTGGATGGCCTGTGGTAAAAGCCCTTTAACTGGAAAAGGAATTACAGCAGATGGAGGATTCTGTAATGGGGGTTGGGGTGATAGCAACTCGGGAGGTTACTTTGGAGCAGCTATTAAACGTGCAGGATATGACGCTATTTTTGTTACAGGAACTTCAGATAAGCCTGTATATCTTTACATCAATGAGAATTCCTTTGAGTTAAGAGATGCTTCTGATATATGGGGTGAAGATACTTTTGAAACAGAGGATTTGCTCAAAGAAAAACACGGAAAAAATGTAAATGTTGCAACCATTGGTGTTGCTGCTGAGAATAAGTCGCTCATTGCAGGGATTGTTAATGATTATGGTCGTATTGCTGCAAGAAGTGGTCTTGGGGCAGTTATGGGGGCAAAGAAGCTTAAAGCTGTTTGTTTAGACGGAAAAACAAGACTTACTGTAGCTGATAAAGAAACAACACAATCTCTTTCCCAGAATTACAGAAAGAATATTACGAAAATGCTAAGTAATAAATTAATAGGTAAAATGCTTCAACTCGCTCCAAGATTTGGAACAATTATGCGAATTATGAAAATGAGTTTTGGTAAAAGTGTCCAAATGGTTATGAAGATTCCAGGTCTGAAAGCAGAAGCTTTGGTTGCTAACTACTTGCATAGATTTGGAACAGGTTTTACTCTCCCTATTTCTGTTCCTGTTGGTGATGCTTCAGTTAAGAATTTCAGTGGTACAGGACCAGAAGACTATCCCCAAAGAATAGCCTTGAAGAAAGTAGGAAACACACTTGCTTCGATTGAAACTGTCTCATATGGTTGTTATGGCTGTCCTTTGAGATGTGGTAGAAAAATTACTATACCTGAATTAGGGATAAAAGATTCTCACATGCCTGAATATGAAACACTTGCTTCACTGAGCAGCAACATATTGAATGAAGATCCAATGATGATGATTAAGGTCAATGAATACTTGAATCGTCAAGGGATGGATTCTATTTCTACGGGCGTTATTCTAAGTTTTGTTCTTGAATGTGTGGAAAAAGGTCTTCTAACTAAAGATGATTTCAAATCAGAGAAATTCCCAGAAGGTTTTCTTCCCAAATGGTATGAGACAGATTATATCTTCCCTCTCTTAGAGATGATGGTTAATCGAGAAGGAATAGGAAATATTCTTGCAGATGGTACTTGGGTTGCTTCTAACAAAATAGCAGGTTCTAAGAATTACGCTATGAATGCTAATGGTCAAGAAATTCCGATGCATGATCCTAGATATATCAAATGGTTTGGCGCAACATATGTTTCAGATCCAACTCCTGGAAGGCATACTGCAGGTGGAATTGATACTTTGATGTTACATCCAGTAGCTCGTTTCACTAAGGAATATAATTTCAAAATCGATAAAAAACTAGAGAAAACAACAAAGAATCACGCATTAGCAGTTCAGTTCACCCAAAGTATTAACGCTTTAGGACTATGTTCTTACTCATTAGCTTGTGGGAGCTACCCTCTTTTTGAACTCATACAAAGCGTATTTGGGTGGGAATTTACACCAGATGAATTTTTACTAATAGGGCAGAGAATACAAACCTTACGTCAGATGTTTAATGCTCGAGAAGGTGCGATAAGACATAAAATACCTAAAAGACTGATTGGTGATCCACCTCTGAAGAAAGGACCCTTAAAGGGCGTTTCATTACCTATTGAAGAAATGATTCAAGGATATTACGAGAATATTGGATTCAGAGAAGATGGGGTTCCTAAAGAAGAAACGTTGAAACTTCTTGATTTGGATTATTGTATCCAAGATCTAGATAATAGTCGAGGACGTTATCAGACCATTGTAAATGAGTATCTGAGGGCTAAAACCTGATACTTCATTGAATGATCCTATTGCTAATTTTTTCAGCTGACAAATAGTTATATTTTTATATTACTAATATTTCCGAATATTCAGAATACTGAATATTACATATTCTAAATATGAGTTGGTTTTGTGAAAATACTAAAATTAACAGGATTCGCGTTTAAAAACGCGTTTAGAAGGAAAATAGTAGCAGCTTTAGCAATAATAGGTATAGCTGTTGCGATAACAATGCAAGTAACGATTAATTCATTTATTGCAGGAATGGACGAAACTTTTAACGACATTTTTTCAGAATTGGTTGGAACATTTCAAATCCAAGAAAGCAATGCTCCCGCATCATTTGCTTCTCAGCTTCCAAGCAATATAACTGAAACAATTATGGATTTTAATAGAAGTGAAGAAATCATAGCTGTAGCTTCAGAACAAACTTTACCATCTACCGTCAACAATTATACAACGATTTTAGGTAAAACGCTTTTTGGAACGCCTATGGGTATAAATATTAGAGGAGTTGAAGATCTTGATCTATTTATGGAAGTGTATTCTGAACTTGATGAACTTACAGAAGGTTCCGAATATTTTAACGCAAGTTTGAACGAGTGTATAATTCCTTATTCACTTTATGAGAACAATTCAGAAGTATTTGATATTGGAAAGACCTTTTCCATTCTTGTCAATACTAGTTATTCCTATGATGTGGAAATAACAGGAATTACTTCATCAGAGCTTGGTGGGATGCAGCAATCGATTATGGTTACAGGATATGATATCTATGTTCCATTACAAGTTAGCCAGAATATCTTGACAGAAATCCTACGAAATGATACGACATCTCATTTTCTACATTATGAAAGTAG
>JAUWEG010000139.1 GCA_030608385.1 Candidatus Heimdallarchaeota archaeon | reverse complement strand
ATGAAGTGTGCAGGTTTTGTGGATTCGTCCATTGTCATCCATTCAAAATCTCTTTCTTGGGAAGAGGCGAAACTACGTGCTAACAGCGTTTTGCCGGTCCCTGGGGGGCCAACTAACATGGGGGTAAGTTGACATGCCATTGAATCTTCTAGCAGTTCGAATGCATCTTTGTATTGTCCTTTATTGACTAGTTCTACATCTGGTGTATTATCTTTAACAAACAGTGTATCTATCTTATCATAAAAAGTATCTTCAGAGAGCTCTTTAATGGGAGTTTTCTTTGAACTTGATGATCCAGTTGTAGAAGTAGACTTGGGTGATTTTTTTCTGGGGGGATTTGTCTTTTTTGTACTCATATCTCATCAAAAAGAGTATACTTATTTGACTATTTAAAGCCGAATTTTTCGATAATTCTGACGTTTGAAGGTATTTGTGGACTTTATATATTATCTTTTTGTATAATATGGAATCTCTGTTTTTGCATGAGAGAAAGATTCTGTATTTTTTCCATTTCAATGTTTAAAAAAATGTTCTTTTTCATTATGTCATTTAATTTCTTCAGAATGATTACTTCCATTCGACTAAAACTTGTTGAATGGTTAAATTTTTACACTAATTTTAATAATGTCCAAGCTTATTGCTAGTTATGAAATTTTCAAAATCCCTTGTTGTTTTCTTGATAACTCTTCTTTCACTTTCAGTTATTGTTCCAGTTGTTATTACTATTGATTATCCAGATAAACCAATTGTCATTTTATCAGATGAGGATTTCGAGAATTACGGTTTCTTAGGAACAGGGACTGAGTTAGATCCTTATATTATTGAGAGTTTACGAATAACATCACGCAAGACATCTTATGAAACTGCTATCAAAATCAGTAAAACAACTAAATTTTTCATCATCAGAGATTGTGAAATCAGGAATCATGGAGCAGCTATTTATCTATACAACACAGGAAATGTAACGGTTCAGATAATAGATAATTATATAGAAGACTGTGGATGGTATGGAATATCTTGTTCTGATGGAGGAAGAGCTGTCATTACTGGAAATACTATTATCAACTGTGACTTTGGTATATACGTAGCTAGATGCAACAATTCTGTAGTTGAAAACAATCAATTATTCCATAATAGTAAAGGATTTAAAATCGATAATTCTCCATATACTTTAATAGCAAGCAATAATGTTAGTAAGAATACCAACTGGGGGGGAATAGTTTACAAATCAGATTATTCTAAAATCCTTGATAATAATTTCGATAATCAATCTCTGTGGGAATTTGATTATTATTTTACTTATCTTGCTGGATTAGATATTAGCCATTCCAATTTTCTTGAAGTGAGTAATAATGCTTGTCTTAACATATCTGGAACCTGCTTGTATATTGAAAACGTACATTACAGCAATTTTACGTTTAACAACGTCAGTTTCTCTTCAAAACTCTCTGGAATGCTTATAGAGGATTCTAATAACAACTTCTTTTGGATGAATTCTTTCCAACAAAATTATGGTAAAGGAATGGCGTTTGTAAATTCAAGTTATAATGTTATTCATCACAATGCATTTTTAGATAATGGTTTAAGTATAGAAAGAAATGCTAGTGAAAATTCATGTACTGATAATATCTGGTATGACTTAATTTTATCTGAAGGAAATTTCTGGTTATATTGGGATACTGTAAATCCATTCATAATTGAAGGGCAAGGATCTGTGGATTGGTTTCCTCTGGATTATAATCCAATTACATAAGGGGAAACTAGGTTATAAGTAGGACTGTAAGAACATTCAAGTTTCAACAAAGGCAAAGCGGATGTATTTCAGAAAATCTTACCGTGTAAAATATAATTTTATATGTGGTAAGATTCTCACTTTTGTTTTCGATCTTGCTGGAACGTTTTATTTCTTAAAATTTAAAAATTCTGATTGGTTTAATTTAACAATATTTTAAATACACTCAAAGCTTATTGTTTGTAATGAAACAATCTAATATCAATTTTACTTCGTTGATACTACTTTTAATGCTTGCAGATATTGTTCCTATTATTCTAACAATTGATTATCCAGATAAAGCAATTTTGATCCTTTCTGATGATGATTTTGACAATTACGATTTTTCAGGAACTGGAACAGCTGAAGACCCATTTTTAATTGAAGATCTAAAAATCACTAAAGAACCTAAAAATGAGTATATGTATGCAATTAAGATTTTCAACACAGCTAAACACTTTGTGATTCAAAATTGTAGAATAGAAGAGTACCATGGTGGAATATCCTTATCGCAGAATGCAAATGGGACAGCAAAAATAATTAACAATTATATTTACAAATGTGATAGTTTTGAGGGATTAAATGTTGATAATTCGAATCAAGTTACTATTGCTAATAACACAATAATACAATCTGAATTTGCAATATCGTTAAGCAGAAGCGATAATTCAACTATCTGGAATAACACAATTTATCGCAACTATGTGGGTGTTGATTTAAGTAACTCACATTTTGTAGATGTTAGCAAAAATAACTGTAGTGAAAATGTATGGGGGATTGTGAATAGAGAGTCTAATTATTCAAATATAGTAGAAAATCATTTCTTTAAGAGTTCGAAATGGTGGGAAGTAGATCCTTTTAATGCAGGTACTGGAATAGAAATTCATGATGGATACAATCTGATGATTCTTAACAATACTATTTCAGAAAACAATAGATACGGGATTGATGCAATCAACCTTCATTTGAGCACTATTTCTTTTAATAATATTAGTTACAACTACATAGCAGTAAATCATGGATATGGAATTAAATTCGTTGATTCAAATGATAATAACATAACCTACAATTTAATCGAAGAAAACAGGGAATATGGAATCTATCTTGAGCATTCGAGAGATAATATTATCCATCACAATGCTTTCATACAAAACGGTAACCAAGTCACCGCAAATGCGTTTTCATTAGATAATTCAAACAACACCTGGTTTGACATAACAACTTTAGCTGGCAACTACTGGATGGGGTGGAATACTAGTATTCCTTTTGCAATTCAGGGAGAAACAACAGAAGATCCTTATCCACTTGAAGTAAATCCAGTTGAATTAGAGCTCTATTTCATAGTTAATGAAAAATAATATTTCTAAAATTAACTCTACAATTTTTTTAAATCTCAAGAACCAACCGCGCGTCGATGATGGGAAAATCTTACCACGTAAAATATTATTTGTGTGGTAAGATTCTTGCCGGTGTTTTTCTTTTGCTTAAAGCAGAGATAGATATCTCAATTGAAAGACCTACTCCTAAATCCAATTATGCTAATTTTGGAAGTAACAGCATAGATTTATTAATTCTAAAGACTAAGTCTTGTTTTGAGAATACTTCTAAAGTGATGAAATATGAACGAGAAATTTTGCTCGAATTGCGGAACAAAATTAGCAAGTGAAGCTAGCTTTTGCACTGTGTGTGGATCAGGAATCGAAGTTGTTCAAGGAGTTCCTACAGCTATGCCAGTAAACGCATATCCTCCTCCTGAAGAGAAAAAGACTAGTTTTGTGTATATAGTGTTCATCATCTTATCAGCAGTAGGAGTGGTCGCAGGAGCAGTTGTATTTTTCTTAAGTGGGGGTTGGCTTTATGAAACTACCTTATGGATTATAGGAATTAGCATTGGAGTAGGGAGTCTTTTCTCAGGATTACTAACACCTCGTAGAAAATTAAAACAAAGTATAGCAGTTGTTTTTGGATCATATTTTGTCATAATTCTTCTTTTATTCTTAGCAACGATTATTTTGAGTTTTACATTAGATGATTACATACTTCTGATTAAAGTGACTTTAGTACCATTTGCTGCATGTTATCTACCAGGTTTGGTTATTAGAATACTGTCTGAATATGCATTCAAATTATCAAGCAAGACTGAATAGAAGGATAACAGCAGTTTCTTGGAATAGAAGAGATAGTGAACAAAAAGAAGATTCTCTAGATTGAAACACAATCTTCCAAAAAACCAAGCAAGAAAAGAAGAATCTTACCACACAATAAATAGTTTACGTGGTAAGATAAATCCAAATTTGTTCGGTTTTGCTGGGGGTTAGAAAAATCAAAAAAAAGTAAGAACTAGCTAAAACTAGTTCTGTTTAAAATTTCTCTTGCGAATTCTAGTAACTACAAACACTAAAACAAATGCAGCAAGTATCAGACCTGAAACAATACTAAATTCTCGCAAATGAGGAACTTTGTACTCGACATATTCACAATTCGAATGAGTGCTGTTAGCTATTCCATTACTGGCTACAATCACATAGAAATAGTATCCTTCTGAGGGGAGAGTATCAATATAGGAAGTTGAGCCAACTGTTGTTATGGGAGTTAACCCTTCAACTGACCAAATGTACGAAGCAGATCTATAGATATAATATTCCGTTGCTCCATCAATGCTATCCCAGACTAAAGAAATACTACTTGAATCTGTAGGATTTGGTAGAATAGGAGCTAATTCAGGAGCGTCAAGGTCAGTAAACATCACTTCGACATATTGACAATTGGAAAGCGAACTATTCCATGCCGAGTTTTCGGCAACAACAACATAGTAGTAGAATCCTTCAGAAGGTACAGTGTCGATATAGTCACTGGAAGAAACAGTAGAAATGGGGATGAGTTCTTCCACAGACCAGATGTAAGAGGTGGAACGATAAACATAGTAAGTGGTTGCCCCAAATACATTATTCCAATCGAGATTTACAGTAGGAAGTTTAGTAGGATTAGGAATAATGAAAGCTAGTTCAGGAGCAGTAGGAGGACCAATGAAAAGTTTATAGAAAACATCCCAATCTGTTCCACTCCCAGCATAATCAGTAAAATCATACCAAGCTATATGGATATTCCCCGCAGTATCTACCGCAAGAGAAGGAAGGTAAGAAGTACTTGTACTTTCTGTGGAAACCACTTCTGTTGTGGTCCAAGAAGAAGTAAAAGCTTCCCAGCGTTTGTAGAAAATATCATCATCTGTTCCTGCTCCAATATAATCAGTAGGATCAAACCAAGCCACATGAATATTATTTGCAGAATCGATTGCAAGCGAAGGATACTGAGAATCAGCTGTACTCTCAGTAGAAACGACCTCTGTAGTGGTCCATGAGGAGGTAGAAGCGTACCAGCATTTATAGAAAATATCATGATCTGTTCCACTCCCAGCATAATCAGTATAATCTTTCCACGCTATATGCACATCCCCTGCAGTATCGGTAGCAAGAGAAGGGTTTGTAGAATATCCTGTGCTTTCTGTGGAAACCACTTCTGTTGTGATCCAAGAAGAAGTAAAAGCGTCCCAGCGTTTGTAGAAAATATCCCAATCTGTTCCAGTAGCATCACTCCATGCTATATGGACATCATTTGAAGTATCGGTAGTAAGAGAAGGGTTTGTAGAAGTACTTGCACTTTCTGTGGAAACGACTTCTGTCGTAGTCCATAAGGAGGTAGAAGCTTCCCAGCGTTTGTAGAAAATATCAGTATCGATTCCACTCCCAGCATAATCAGTTTCATCAAACCATGCTATATGTACATTCTCTTCAGTATCGACAGCAAGGGTAGGAAAACGAGAAGTACTTGTACTTTCAGTAGACACAACCTCTGTAGTGGTCCATGAGGAGGTAAAAGCGTCCCAACGTTTGTAGAAAATATCAGTATCTCCTCCACTCCCAGCATAATTAAAAGTCCAATCTTCCCACGCTATATGGATATTCCCTAAAGTATCGACAGCAAGAGATGGGTTTGTAGAAATATCTGTGCTTTCTGTGGAAACCACTTCTGTCGTGAACCATGAGGAAGTAGAAGCTTCCCAGCGCTTGTAGAAAATATCCGGATCGGTTCCACTCCAATCTTCCCATGCTATATGCACATTCCCTGCAGAATCCACAGCAAGAGAAGGAGAGTAAGACCCACCTGTACTTTCTGTGGAAACGACTTCTGTGGTAATCCATTTCCAATTTGAACGATCAAAAGAATCTGTGTTGAATTGATCATTCTTTTCCTCTACTAGAGCTTTTGTACTATTTAAATTAAGAGAAGAAGTGCTTATTAAAAAACCAATAAAAAGAACACTTAAGCTCATAAATAGTTTCATTTTTTTCTTTTTCATAATATCAACCTTTTTTCATTTTTAATCTTGTTTAGAACAACCAAGATTTTTCAAATTGTACACAATAAGTGCTAAAAATAAAAGCATTTTCCATAAAAGAGGTGAAAATTTAGTTTCTCTACTAACATTAACATTTCTAAAAGATTTTTCAAAGGGAGTAA
>JAUWEG010000047.1 GCA_030608385.1 Candidatus Heimdallarchaeota archaeon | reverse complement strand
AGAAGAAACGTTGAAGCTTCTTGATTTGGATTATTGTATTCAAGATCTAGATACTTGTAAAGGACGTTATCAGATTATAATAAATGAGTATCTGGGGAGTAAAAACTGATACTTCATCGATTAATCCTATTGCTAATTTTTTCAGCAGACAAATAGTTATATTTTTATATTGTTAATATTTCAGAATATTCAGAAAACTGAATATTAACTATTCTAAATATGGGTTGGTTTTGTGAAAATACTAAAATTAACAGGATTCGCGTTTAAAAACGCATTTAGAAGGAAAATAGTAGCAACTTTAGCAATAATAGGTATAGCTGTTGCGATAACAATGCAAGTAACGATTAATTCCTTTATAGCAGGAATGGACGAAACTTTTAACGACATTTTTTCTGAATTAGTAGGAACCTTTCAAATTCAAGAAAGTAATGCTCCTGCATCATTTGCTTCTCAACTTCCAAGCAATATCACTGATACAATTATGGATTTTAATCGAAGTGAAGAAATTATAGCCGTAGCTTCAGAACAAACTTTACCATCTACCGTCAACAATTATACAACGATTTTAGGTAAAACGCTTTTTGGAACGCCTATGGGTATAAATGTTAGAGGAATTGAAGATCTCGATCTATTTATGGAAGTGTATTCTGAACTTGATGAACTTACAGAAGGTTCCGAATATTTTAACGCAAGTTTGAACGAGTGTATAATCCCTTATTCACTTTATGAAAACAATTCAGAAGTATTTGATATTGGAAAGACCTTTTCCATTCTTGTCAATACTAGTTATTCCTATGATGTTGAAATAACAGGAATCACTTCTTCTGATCTTGGAGGGATGCAACAATCTATTATGGTTACAGGATATGACATCTATGTTCCATTACTAGTTAGCCAGATTATCTTGACAGAAATCCTACGAAATGATACGACATCTCATTTTCTACATTATGAAAGTAGAGGGTTGGATAGCACACTATTTTCAAACACAAGTACGAACATCGTAGCTGTTCGTACATCAATCACAAATTCAGATGATATAGGTGAATTTATTGATGAACTAGTTGGATATTTAGAAGAGCAATATTCAGGAATGGAATTTTCCACTTTATCATTAGCATCAGCTCTTGAGACCATGGATGACCTAATGCAAACACAAAATGTTGTTATGACTGTAGTTTCAATCATTATAGTGATTTCAGGAAGTATGGGTGTTATCATTGCTCAACTTGTTGGTGTGGAATCTAGATCTAAGGAGTTTGCAATACTTAAAGCCACAGGTTGGAAAGAAGGGCATATTATCTACTCTGTTATAGTTGAAAGCGTCATTCTAGGAGTAGTAGGATCAATTGTTGGTATTCTTTTAGCATTGGGTGCGATAAATGGTCTAGAAACAATGATCCCGATGGGTGTGATGTCAGCTATTATTACACCTGGAATTATCTTTACTGCTATAGGAATCGCAATGACAATAGGTGTTCTCGGAGGACTATATCCAGGTATTAGAGCCAGTTCTGTTAGACCTATGGAGGTCTTGCAAGGAAGTTAGGTGATTATGATGACAAGCATAGAAGAAACGAAAACAGTTGAAATAGAAACTGGATCGAATCAAGAATTTGGTGATCTTATAATTGAGATAAAAGATCTATGGAGAAAATTCTTTGAAGATACACCAGCAGAAGTTGTAGCATTAAAAGGAGTAAATTTCAAAGTGAATAGCGGAGAATTTATCACGATCATGGGTCCATCGGGATCTGGTAAATCTACCTTACTTACTATTCTTGGTTGCATGGCTCCTTCAACAAGTGGGCAAGTATTTATTGACGGTACAGAGATTACTCAGATGCCTCAACGAAAATTAAGCGAACTAAGAAAGAATAAAATTGGCTTTGTTTTTCAAGATATTTTTCTCATAGATAAAATATCTGCTCTTGATAACGTTCTCTTACCTCTTTTACCATATGGTATTAAGAAATCAGACAGAGAACGAGCAATAGAACTTCTCAAAATTGCTGGTCTTGAAGATCGTATGCATCACAAACCAGCTGAGCTTTCTGGAGGTCAAAAACAACGAGTTGCTATATGTCGAGCATTGATTAATAACCCTCCAATTGTCTTAGCTGATGAACCCACTGGTAACTTAGATTCACAGACAGGTGGAGAAGTATTAGAATTACTTAGAAAGGTCAATAAGGAAAAGGGCGTCACTATATTAGCTGTCTCCCATGATCCAAAACTAGCTGAATTCTCTTCTAGGGATGTAATGATTACAGATGGAGAAATTACTAGAGACAGGATTAATCCATTTAGAACCTAGCTTAGAAAGTGGTCATTTTGGAAACTAACTCAAAAGATATTGTAGGAAAATATGAAGAAAGATTTATTAGAAGATTAGGGGAGGTAGCAATTCTTCTCCATCTTGCTAAATCTCCTGATGGTTCGCATGCTTACGAAATGCGTTCAAAAGCTTCTGAAATCCTTTTTGAGAAAAGGAATTTAGGAGCGGTATTTCTTCAAGGTCATTTGGACATCTTATCTGAGATGAAGAAACTTTTTTCACAGTTTAAAACAGACAATTCAGCTTTTGAAGCAAATAGAAAGAGTTTAAGAGAGAAAATAGATGATTGTCCTATTTTCAAATTCAATCTAAGATTTAAACAAATGCTTGAAGAAAACTACGAGATTAATGAAGAAGACTTAAATTATATTGACGATATAGTTGAGGCTCTCGAAGGATCAATTAAGAACATGAAAGAAACTTCTGTGATTTGGAGCAATATCAGTGGGATATATCCTACAATAGAATCGCTGGAAAAAAATGGTTTGATACAATTTGTGAGAAAAGATTCAGAAGGTGATAGATTAAAGAAAATTTACTCTATAACAGAAATAGGTAGAGAATCTTTATCTAGGGTTATGGCTTCCCTTATGGATATATCTTCGTTCATTTTTGAATCAGAAAGAGAAAATATCTTCCATGGAACTGAAGGAATATTATCATCTAGATTGCTTCCCTTCCGAAAAGTTTTTCTCAAATTGTCAAAAGATCTATCTCCCGAATTCAAAAAGAAAATACATTCCTTCAAAGGAAAATCTCGTGGTAGACCTTTTATTCACATGATGATGGATCAAGGACTAGCTAATCCAAGATTAAATGTACTCATCAGTCATCCTGAGATGTTAGACGAACACCTTAATGCTGCAGAATCTAAAGAAGACAGGAAAATGTTGAAATCTTTTATCAGAAATAGACTGTTGGAGAGGAGAAAAAAAATTGATAAATTATTGGAGAGGTTATAAATGGCAACAACTACAATAGAAAAAGAAATTAACAAAAGTTACGATTATGATTTGCAAAAAACTCTTTTGAATAAATACAAGTCTGCTAATGGCTGGTTTTGGTCGGCTTTTTTACGCTACCCAATAATATATTTAGTTGCGTTCATTTTGCTTATGGGTAATACATATTTGTCTATTTGGACAATATCCATGATCGGTGTAGCAATAGACAAATTAATAATCGGAATAAATGCAGGAAATGCATTTTCACCAGAGTTTACTAGGGCTATAGGCTTAATGGTAACCTTTGTACTAACAAGTTGGGTAGCTTTAAGTCTCAATGTTTATTTGTGGGCATTAGCTTCATATAGAGTTCAAAGAGATATGAGACAAGAGTTTTATGAAGTAATTCAAAATCATTCGATGGCATTCTTCGATGAACATGATTCTGGCGTTATCCTTTCAATGGGTATGAACGAGATTGACCAGATTAGAATGGCTATTAATCCATCAGTAAGAATGCTATTAAGTTCAATGGCTACAATTATATTGACAACAGTATTTCTTTGGCAGATCGATCTATTAATTGGAGCTATTATGGCTGGAGCTTTTGTATTCTACATGATAATCGCTTGGTTTTATGCTAGAAGAGTAGGTCCAATACGAAAGAAACTAGCGACAGATTTAGCTGATCTTTCTGCTATTTCACAAGAAATGTTCAGAGGAGTAGATGTTGTTCGTTCCTTTGATAACCATGATAAAGAAATTGACAAGTTTAATACTAAAAGTGAAGAGTATGCGGAAGATATGAAACGTGAAGGATATCTTAGTGCATTTTACTGGCCAGCTTTAATTACAATACTTGCTGCTGCTGGTGTGTTTGCTTATGGACTATATATGGCTGTTATGGGACTATATTCTGTGGGTATGTTAATCTCTGCGCTAGCTCTATTAATGTCACTAAATAGACAAAACTTCATGATACCAATAAGATTGATTTCTCTACAAGCAGGTTTACAAAATTCAAAGAGGCTATGGGGCAAGATGGCTTTCAAAGATCCTCTGAGTGAACCAGATAAATATCAAGAAGGAGAATGGGACAAAGTAATATCTTTTAAAAATGTCACCTTCGCATATCCTGGAACTGAAAAGAAAGTTCTGAAAAACGTTTCTTTTTCAATTCCTTCTGGAGCAAAAGTTGCCTTAATAGGCGGTCCTGGGTCAGGAAAATCAACAATTCTGAAATTGCTCCTTAGATTATATGACCCATCCGAGGGAGAAATAGAAATTAATGGAACATCTATAAAATCAATGTATACCAATTATGTTCGTTCAAATGTAACAATGGTTGAACAAGACATTTTCTTGTTCTCAGACACACTGAGAGCCAATATTGCTTTTGCTAAACCTGATGCTACAGATAGTGAAATCAGAGAAGCGGCCAAACGAGCACAGATTGCTCCTTTTATCGAAACTCTTCCTGATAAATATGAAACTATAATTGGCGAACGGGGAGTAACATTATCGGGCGGGCAGAGACAAAGAGTTGCCATTGCAAGAGCAATGTTATCTAATCCAAGATTGCTTTTACTTGATGATTCTACAAGTGCTGTTGATATCAAAACAGAACTGAGACTTAGATATGCTATGGAAGAATTGATGAAAGATAGAACAAGTATAGTTGTAACTCAAAGACTCACGACTCTAGTTGCATCAGATTTGATTATTTTGATGAAACGAGGAGAAGTTGTTGATATAGGAACTCATTCAGAGTTACTTCGAAGGTGTCCTGATTATCAGTTCATGTGTCAACACTTACCAATGTCTGAATCCCTAGGTGTGTGTGAGGATGTTGATGTTGTAGAAGGAGGTAGAAAATAATGGGTCATGGTAGAGCCGTAAGAATGTTCCAAGAAAAGACTCACAAAAGAGCTAGATCAACAAAAGTTTTGGTTGGTAGTCTTTGGACATATATACGTAGATATCTCACCCCACTTATTTTGTCTACTCTATTGATATTGTTCTATTCTTTGACTGCATTAGTAAATCCTATAATTATCAAGAATGGATTGAATGCTCTAAATGATTTATCATACAAATCATTTTTCTATGGAATTGGAATGTTTTTCACTCAATTAAGTACTGGGGAATTTGTTCAAATTCAAAAACGAGTTGACCCCATTCCAGTAGGAGCTCAGCAATTCCAGCAATTGATTCCTTTGACCATTGCCTTCTTAGCAATCACTGTAATAAGTTGGGTATTCAATTCTCTTTCAACAAGAGTAACTGCAAAGATGAATTCCAAAATGCTTCATGACGTAAGAGGTGATCTTTACAGGAAACTAAGTTATTCCGATATGGCTTATTTAAAAAATGAACAATCAGGAAACATAACTGCGAGAGTAACATCAGATACCACGGAACTAGCAACTGGAATACATCTACTTACAACGTTAGGCTCACAAATTCTACTCATCATAGGAGCTTTTACTCTGTTAATGCTACAAAGCTGGGTTATTGGGTTAATTTCCTTAGCTGCAATTCCAATTGCTTTCATGATGAGTACAGTACTAAGTAAATTTGGCAGAAGAATTGTTCTTAGAGTAAGAAGAGCATTTGGGTCTGTTTCTGGTAAAATGGCAGAAGGAATTAGTGGTATAGCAGTAGCTAAATCGTTTAATCGTGAAGAAGAACTAGCCACAGAATTGAGAGAACTAAATCAGAAACACTACAATTATTCCAAACAATTTGGTAAGCTCATGATGTTTATTATGCCAACAATGACAGCTTTAAGTTATCTATTATTCATTGTGATAATCTATGCAAGTGGTGGGCTTAATCTTCCACCAGGAGATATTTATTTAGCTGTTAATTTATCGCAACAGTTTCTCTTTCCTATAGTAATGCTAGCCATGATATTTCCACAAATGGAAACAGCTTTTGGTGCAATGGATAGAATCATAGATGTTTTCGAAGCTAAACCAGCTGTTGAAGATATTAAAGGAGCTAAAGATCTAATAGAAGGAGATGATAGTATCAGTTTCCAGAATGTAAGTTTTGCATATATTGAAGATAATTATGTGTTGAAAAACATTAATTTTACAGCAAACTCTGGAGAACTTGTTGCAGTCGTTGGGCACACAGGTGCTGGCAAGACCACATTATTCTCATCTCTCTTAACTAGGTTTTATGATGTTCAGGAGGGTTCGATTTTGATTGGATCTCAAGATATTAAAAATGTCAACCAATCCTCTCTAAGACAAGCAATTGGATTAGTTACTCAAGAACCCTTCTTATTCAGTGGCACTGTTATGGAGAATATTCTCTATGGTTCACCTAATGCTACAGAGGAAGATATGATAAAGATTAGTAAGATGATAAATGCTGATCAATTCATAGAAGCATTACCTAATGGTTATGATACAGTGGTCGTTGAAGGTGGAAAAAAACTCTCTTCTGGGCAACGTCAAATAATAACTATTGCTCGAACTATGTTAGCTGATCCTAGAATTCTAGTTCTTGATGAAGCAACTTCGAGACTAGATGCATACTCTGAAAGCTTAGTTCAAGCAGCTCAAAGAGAGTTGTTCAAAGGAAGAACCACTTTTGTTATAGCACACAGACTTTCCACGATTAGAGATGCAGATAGAATAATGGTTCTTGAACAAGGAGAACTAGTAGAAGTTGGTACTCATGAAGAATTGATGAAGAAGGATGGTGTCTACGCAGACCTCTATAATACTTATTACGTTCATCAAGGTCTTGAAGATATTGAACTCTCTGTAGAAGAACTTGAACCTGAAACCCTAGAAACTGAACAGAAAAAACCAATGGCTGTACCAACTGGAATGTCAGCTGCTATGTCAGGTCCAGGAAAAGGATCTATGGCTGGAGGAAAACCTTCTAAAAAGCAGATTAAGAAGCACCTTCAAGAAATGAAGAAAGATGGAAAAACAGAAGAAGTTAAAGAAATGAAGAAAAAGATGAAATGAAATGAGTGGTAAAGAATCACCCATAATTTACTTCTTTTCTTTTCTTATTTTTTGAGTAACTTCTGTCAAACTTAATAGACTTAGATCTACAGATTCATCATTTTTAGCAATAGGTGCATCTAGACTTCTTAGAAATTCTGATAAAGCATAAAAGAGATTTAATCCCTCTAAAGATTCTAAATTTATTTTCCTTTTGAATAGATAGGTTTCCCACATCATTCTTCTGAAATCGTTAAAATTCTTTCTCCATTTCCATATTCCATATCCCCACTCAAAGAAGTTAAATTCCCAGACTGGATTCCCAACCCATACAGTTTCCCAGTCTAGAATTCCGGTAATTTCCATGTTTTCCTCTGAATCAATCAGGATTTGATCTTCATGGATGTCGCTATGAAGAAAAACAGGTGATAAAGCTACAACCTCCTCTAAACAATAATTCCATAAGTCTACTGTCTCTTTTGAAAGAAGTTCTTTTCCTAATTCTTGATCTTGTTGAGTGAGATAATCTTCCAATATCCTATAGGTGGATAAGATAGATTCTTTTAATGTTGCAGGATTTAAGGTTTTAATTTCCCACTCATACAATTTTGGATCAAATAGTCCTCTTTCTTTTATTTTTTGAGGTATAGATTCTAAAGGGATATTATGCCAAGAAGCAAAAAGATTTGCGAGATTCTGCAGCATTCTAGTAACACTTCTAATGGATAGCTTTGGTTCGAGTTTTGAATAAGCTGTACCTTTTAACCTGGAAACCATTGCAAATTCATAGTAAGAAATTGTATCATCTTTTACTCTTTCAAATAGAACGGGAACAGGAATATCGTTGAACTCATTAAGAACTTCATAAGCTTGGATCTCAGCATCAAGCCATTCAACTCCTCTAGGATCACGTGGAAAAAGAAATACTTTATCATCAGTATATAGAATCAATTTGCGCCATCCATCAAAATTTGCTTTGAGATTCTCAGCGTTTACAGACATCTTTTTACAAAAATTTTCCAATTGCTGATAGTTTAAGACCCCATACACCGAGTTATCGATTTCCATAGTTCAAACTGTGGAATAGCTGTTTTAATTGTTTCTCTCGCAGATGCTCAATGTTTTTCTGGTTTCTTCGATAGATTTATTATTATCTCAATTTCCTATTTGACTAATGAGCAAAGAACCAAACCAAGAGAATCAACCTGAGGAAGAGGATCTAGTTACTGATGAAATTAAGAAATTGAATAAGTCTTGGTATACTAATCCCTATTTAGTTGTAGCTAGCTTGATTCTTGGTCCTGCAACATTCGTAGGAGCGTTTTTTATAGACTATTATACAATCTGGCATACTGTAATTCAAACAATAGTTTTCCTGATATCAGCAGGATTTTTTGTTATAATCCTTTCATATGGGTTCAATCTATTATGGCTATACTCTTTGAAGAAGAAAACAAATAGTGACTATTTTATTTTAACAGCTATTCAATTAGGAGTAATTATATCACTTATAATTAATGCAGTAAAAATAATTCCATATATATCATCAGAAAAAGCTTATGGGTCTTCGATTTTTCTAACATTAACTATTGTCTACTTCATTGTTGCTGGCATTTTGGGAACAACAACATATTTTACTGTTAGAAAAATAAAACAACCAATCGACACTAATGATTACATAGTATATGGAGTTGCTGTAATTCTGGGGGTTATATTCGCTCTAGCTACATATTATGGCGTATTCTTTTTTGACAAATTCTCGATAAATCATGTGTTTGGATGAAATTTATCTAAAGAAAATATGAACAAAATGTGTTCGAATATACACAAACAGTTTTTTTAAAGACTATATTTAATGTAGATTAAATTTATATCATTAGATGGTGAACAATGGTTATGAAGAAAAGTTTCTCAAAGGGAATTGTATTTTCTATTATATTGATAATGGTGTTTTCTACAGTAACTGCACACCATACTAACGCTCTCGCAACTCCAACTATTAATGACAATATCTTGCTTACTAAAAATACTAAAGATGTTAGTTACATTCAAACTGAAACAGTTGTTGATAGTTTCAATCAATCTCACTTCTTTATGCAAATGAACTTCTATAATGGAACCTTTGCAATTTTTCATGTCTTTGAGAATAAAATTAATGTGCTAGAAAGAGATTATTATTCCTTTAATCTTTTTGAAGTAAAAGAACTCAATGGTTCTGTTTCATTATTCTATGCTTATAGAGGTCAAATTTATGGAACAGTGATAAAAGTATATACCTGGAACAATGGTAATTCATCAATAACAACCTTATTCACATCTCATAATGAATATTATAACATAGTAGTTTTTCAAGACGAGGAAAGTTACCATCTTTTGCTTCCTAGTTATTTAAGTGGTGATACAAGAATTAATCACATAAGGCGTTTCTTTAATGGAACTGAAATCATCAAAATTCATGATCTTCCATATCCACTATATGATCTTATTGAAGTTTTAGTAGTTGAGAATCAAGTATTTGCATTTTATCAGAGTTATAATTTTAATGAAACAGCTGATACCATGACTCTATATTTAGTTGGAATAACGGATTCTGGTCATTTTAATTCTACAGTCTATGGGCTAAATCTTGGATGGATCAGTGCTCAGATTACTGTAAGTACAGATAAGAAGTTCTATTTAGTTATTATGACTGAAAATATTATTTCTGCAGCTAAATTTGGTATCAATGAAACAATTGATGATAACTCTTTTAGGCATATTAATCTTGATGATTATTTCTGGGGGACTTTCGAAATCTTCTCCTATGAAAATTACACATACATAGCCTATATAGAATCTGATTTCTTCTACTATGAATATCCTGTAAGCCCTAGACGCAGAAATTATGATAACACTGTCAAAACTTATACAGTAATAATGGATGATAACCAAACTCTACAACAGGACAAAATAGTAATTGATGAATATAGCACAGATTATCCATATGTTTCTTTTAGTTGTTTTATAATGGCTAATGGTTCGTATGTTGGTCATTATTTTTCCAAAATAGAATCAAAGGAAATTGAGGAATACAAATTCATCGATAAATACATTTATTCACTAAAAATTTATACTGATTTAGATGTTTATGTTCCAGCGACTCCTCTATTATTTGCATTAAAAGGATACTCATCTTTCGCTTATTTTTGGATAAAATATTGGTCAGCAATTATTGTCCCGATAGCTTTCATAGGAATAGTCTATGCAATCTTTCGTAAGAGAATAAATCGTTCAGTTAGAAAAATGGTCATTTTCTTAACTAGACCTATAGTACCGAATATGGAAAAATGGAAACTGGTTTTCATCAATTGGTGGTTATTTACTAAAAATTCTTCAAATCTGATTTTTACACTGTGGAAAGCAAATAAGAAAAGATTACTAATAAGTCTCTTAGGTTTAACAATACTAGCTTCAATAATTGTTACAAGTACTACTTTGTTTGATTCGAAAAGAAATACTCTGATTATGCAATATGTAGAATCAGCTAATGTTAACCATGATAATGTTCTCTCACTTAGGTATAATTTCAATCTTTTTGAAACTTCTGAAGCTGCACAGAATTTTATCAACGAAAATTATACAGAAATGGCTATGAGTGCGATCATGAATCGTATCACGACATCAACGTCTTTGTTTGCAAGTATTATATCAGGTTACAATTATGCATATGAATCATATTTAATTTCATACAACTTCTCGAGTGGATATGAAGATTATATGCCAATTACTTATCTTGGAGCTCAGGGAAATTATAGTTCTGTTATTAATCAACTGATTGTCGAAGGCAGATTACCTAACCAGACAAATGAAGTACTGATTTCATCTTATGCTTCAGATTACTATAATATCAATGTTGATGATGTTTTAGCTGTAAATTCTACCTCAAATGCTGGATTTGTAGACTTCTCTAGAATGAATCTTACAATTGTAGGAGTATATTCTGAACCACCACATTCACTACTTGAGACTATCTGTGATGCTTATAACCTTCCATCAGATCCTATATCAAGTATATCTTATAGTTATCTTCCAACTCTAGTTACATTTACACCCTATTATTTAGAAAATTTCGAAAATGTATCTACGTATAGTTTCGATTTAATGGGGAGAGTACAATTTCGATACGATTTTAGTTCGTTGAATCCTAAAGATTTGGAAGTGCTTATTGAGGAAATAAACCAAATTAGAGAAGAAGGTCCTTTTAAGTTTGTTTTTGATCAAGATGGAGGATGGGAAGTACTAGGAGAACTAGTTTACCTATTTGGAAATATAGGATTTGAAATGCAAACCACACAGTTCTTGATAATATTCCTATCTATCCCTATTCTTTATCTAGCTTTGTTCTTGACATTTGAGGTAAACGAAATATTTAGTACAAGCTTCGAGCAAGAAATCAGAATTCTAAGTTCAAAAGGAGTCTCAACGGGAATGATTACATTCATTTATTCCTCCATGAAATTCTTTGAATCGTTAGTAGCTACATTCCTAGGTTTTGGAGTAAACATGTTATTACTCCCAGCATTACTCAAGATTAACAAATTCATTACATTTGAATCTCCTTTCTACTCCCTTAGTCTAGTAAGTTTACCCGCAGCAATGAGTGCAACTTTCCTACTCTTGGTAATTATTTCTGTTCCAAGAATTATCATAATTTCTAAAACAAAGAAGAAAGTAGAGAAACCTCCAAAGCAATTTATTCAGTTAATGAAAAATATCAAATTCCACTATATTCTAACCATAGGATTTGGAGTTGGACTAACTGTATTATCTTATTGGTTACTTAGCATATATGCCTTTGATATTGTCTCATCAGGTTCTGCTATGTTAGTAATTTTCATCTATCTTATGGGGATTGGAGTTATGATTGCTTTGCTAGGAACAGGATTACTTATCAGAGAAATACATAAGATTCTTATGATTGCTTTAAGTAAGACAGCTTGGGCTATAAGGAAGAATCTTTTTTCCCTTTCATTAGTTGAGATTAGATCAGATATTAAACTATTCAACAACACTTTTCTAACGTATATAATATTGGTAAGTTTAGTTATACCGTTTGCAGTATCACCGATGTTGATTCAAGATAAAACAATGACAGAAGCCTATTTCTACGGAGGAAGTGACATCTATATAACTAACTGGGATAACTATAATGCTTCTTTAGCTACTGAACTTCTAGGATATTCAGAAATCGTATCAATAACAAATGTGTCGCAGATAAAAGGAAGTTATCATTGGAATAATCTTGAATTCTTTTTACTAAATGATACGGAAGACTATCTTTCCACGGCTTATAAGCCTAAGAAAAATCTGTTTGAAGATTGGGATTCTACAATTGTACAATTAAATAATACAAGAAGAATGCTAGTATCAGAGCCATTTTATAAATATCTAGCAAATGAAGAGGATATCTACTATTTTGTGAGAGAAGGTCCAGTGAATGATACTTTAATTCAATATAACATCGTATCGAACTTCAATTACTTCCCGATAGTTTATGATGAAGGTACTGATGAACAGAATGATCCATATTTCCCTTCAGAAATATACTCTTTGGTAATGACTTTAGAGAGTTTTCTACTAATCGCTGATTTGATAGAAATATACGAAAGAACATTTGAGAGATTGTTGATTAATGTTAAAGATGGAGTAAATCAAGAGGAATTTGCAACAAAACTAAAGGCAGATTTGGGAATTGAAGTTCAAACAACAAATGAAATGGCTGATGTAAGACTATTCAATTTAATTCCATTCTATTCAGTGTTGGTAGCAGAATTTGTATTTGGAATTCTAATTTGTATAGCAGCTGTAGTATTTACTTCATTAAGTAATCCTTTGAAGATACTTCAACGAAGAGCTGTCAAACATGATATTATGAAGAAAATTGGCCTACCAACGAATAGGATTATCTTTTTATCAGCAATGGAACTGTTTATAGCTTGTATACTACCAGGATTGGCAATAGGAGCTGCTGGAGGATATGGATTACTTCGTTTATTTAGCTGGATATTCATAAGTCCACCATATTCAGGAGGGTTACCATTTAGAACTATAATACCATATCATGTAGGTTTGGTTATTTTCTTAGGAATTCCACTGCTATTCTATTCAATATTCATAGTATCGATGAAGAGGAATTTTGCTAAATATAGACCTAAAAATTTGGAGTGATGAAAGAATGATAACATGTAATGATGTGATAAAAGTCTATTATGATTCTGATACAGAACTTAAAGTTGCAGCGTTAAGAGGAATGGATTTGAAAGTAAAAGAAGGTGAGCTTGTCTCGATCATAGGACCTTCAGGAAGTGGCAAGACCACTCTAGTAAAAATTCTTTCAGGTATAGAATTACCTACTAGTGGAGATGTAATAATCAAAGGAAAGGATTTTGGGAAACTAGATGAGTATGAAAGAAGAGAATTTAGATTTAATCATCTAGGAATTATTAGCCAATTCACTAGTGAGAATCTGTTCACACATCTAAGTGTTAGACAGAATCTCTTAATCCCAAAGAAACTATTTTTCCTGCCAAAAGAACAATCTAAGAAAGAGGTTGATGAACTACTAAAAATTCTGAATCTTAAACACGTTGAGCAGAATACAGTTGATAAATTATCAGGTGGAGAAGCAATGAGATTGGCAATGGGCGTAGCTTTGGCTAAGAATCCCACCATTTTACTAGCAGACGAGCCAACAGGGCAATTGGATTCGATGAACACGCAAGATATGATAGATACGATCAAACAAGTCAATATGGAAATGGGTAAAACGATTCTAGTTGTTACACATGATATTAGGTACAGAAATGTTTTCGAGAAAAGTTTTGTTATAAGAGATGGGAAACTTGCAGGTATTGGAAAGGATATTGGTAAAGATGAATTGGAATTTCTTTTACATGCTACAGAGTTGAACCGAGCCTATTTAGACTCATCTAATTATGTTAGAATTCCTGATGAAATCAAAGCTGTTACAGGATTAGGGGAAATTGTAGAATTTGACACCCACCCATCGCGAAAAGTAGGGCTTCTTTGGAATCCTGAAAAAGTTACTAGGGAAGAAGTCTACAAGATTGTATCTAGTCCTTTAGATGACTTTGATGAGAAAATAGAACAGGTCTCCTTTGAAGAGGTTGAGAAGCTTCTGGGTAGAGAATTCATCCCACCTGAGAAAGCTAAACCTATCGTGAAAATTAAGAAAATGTCAAAAGGTTACCAATCTAGAGCTGGTTATACAGAAGTGATTTCAGATCTTGATTTAAACATTGATAAAGGAGATTTTGTTTTTATTTCTGGTCCTTCAGGAGTTGGTAAAACCACCCTTCTAAATCTCATTGCTGGATTGATCAAGCCAAACAAAGGATCTATAAAAGTGCAAAATTTCTCTATAAGTGATTCAGGTGAAAAGCAAGTATCACTTTTTAGATTGAACAATATAGCATATATTACTCAGCACAATAATCTGTTCGGTCCTTTGCCGATTAAGGATAATTTTATCCTTCCCAATATATTCTCTAGAAGTAAAAGTGATAATGATTATAGTCTATCCATAGCAAAGGAGTGTTTTATTGATCACAAACTTGATTCTTATCCTGGAGAACTATCTGAAGGAGAAAAACAGAGAGCTGCTCTAGCAACCGCTTTAACAAGAAGGACAAGTGTGATTCTTGCTGATGAACCAACAGCAAATCTGGATACAGACCTTGCACGTTCTATAATGGATTTATTAATGGATATAGTTAGAATCAATCAAGCGACAATTGTCACTTGCTCACATGATCTTACACTTCTTCGACCTGGTTTTCGACACATTCGTCTGCTAGATGGTGCTGTTCTAGAAGACAGTAGAGTCACTAAGAAAGATCTGAAGGAAATTGTTACAGAATACCTCCAAATCAAGAAAAACAAAGGAAAACGAAAAACCAAGAAGAAGTAATTTTTCTTCTTCCCAAATAGATTCTAAACCTTTTTATAGAACAAAATACATATGAAATTTTAGACTTGTCTTCATTTCGAAGACTAAGTGGGTGAAAAATAAATTGAAAAAAATTGGTATTATCACAGTATTGTTTTTAATAATAGCACCAATAGCTATGCAAACCTCTGCTGTAACCGTTCCTGATGGTTTTTATTTCCATCCTGAATTAGTTACAGGAGCTGAATTAGAATGGGAGCTGAAAAAGAATGCATTCAACTTTGAAGGCTTAGAAGATGTAGATTATGACATAGTTGCTGGAGTTGAATGGGGAGTAGGTTCAGTATTTAAGATGGTACTTACACAAGATCTCAATGATCTGCCTTTAACTAACCCTGAGGAACTTTTCACATATTCTGGAGATTGGGCAGAGTTTTATCTTGATGATGTTCTAATAACTGAAAACTCAACAGATATTGAATTCTTTGATTATACTACAGGTATGTTATATGGCACATTTGCAAGTGGAATATTTCCATTCATTTTACCATTAACCTATGTATATGGATCAACAAATTCTAGTTTCTTTGAACTCTTCTATACCGAACTGAAAGCAAATGAAATTTCTGAAGAACCTGAACCAGGTGTTGAGGTATACTACACAGTAGAACTAACAGAGAAGAAATTGGAAGTTAATTCTGGTGTAAATATGAAGCTTTCAGAAGGAGGAATTACTATTACAGGAGATATAACTTTAGACATTGTCTATGATGCCCTGGATGGAGTACTTGAAGAAATCAAAATTTATATGAAAGTAAGTGCAATGGGTTTCACAATAAAATACAACTTCCTCTTACAAAATATCACAAGTCCTAATAATCTAGCTTTTGAATGGGTTACCGGTCTTGTTGCATTCTTCGGAATAGGTGTTATTGTAGTAGCTTTAAAGAAAAGGAGATAACCTCTCCAAACTTTTTTATTTTGATAGCCTTAATACGAACATTTTTTTGTGAAATTTCACTATTTGTAAATTATGAGTTCGAAAAAGAATCTTATTTTCTTAGGTATCATTATTGCTTTTTTAGTAATTCCAATTGTACCACAACAAGGAACATATGCTAACTACTCTATAAGAGAAATAACTAACGATTCAAGCGACTTTACTGAAAAGAATAATTTACCAAAATTCTTACCTCCTCCACCAACAAATATAAACTATACTTATAGTTATTTCAATAGTAGAGGGGTTGATATAGCAGAAAACATCTTTTTAACAGTGGGGGATTTCTTTCCTTTCTCAAATATCCCAACCACTAGATTACATGATTTGACTTCAGTTCAGTATGTACTAACTTGTATAGACCTTTTTTATGTCTTAGAAGATGTCAATTATCTCAATCTAGCTTGGTTTGCAGCTGACAATCTTAAGCTTGATGTAAATGAAACCTATATAATTGGAGACGATTTAGGTACAAGTTATGAAATGTACGCAGATGAGAATTTCCAGCTTGTTATCATGTATGAACGTTTAGCTAGAGCCTTAGAAGTTGATGAGGATTATCTTAATGCTAATTTCATTTGGGGAAAAGCTAACCCTCTAATGACTAATCTAGTTAATCTATTCTATGATTCTGTAAGTAATGTTGTTAATACAACAATATCACTCAGTTTAACTAATTTTACGGTTATTGGCACGTCACCAGTTGCTTCAGCTAAAGCTACAGGATTATTTTCAATGGCAAATCATCTATCAAACGATAGTTCCATTTATTATATTGAAACAAAGAATGCTGTAGATTTTTACAGATTAAACGGAAATAGATCATTCACACTTCCAACAGGAGATTTTGGTTTTCTTTATCAAACTACAATCAGTGGAGGAGGTGCTGGTGACAATGAAGCAGATCTTCAAGGAAATATCTATATGAATACAGCACTAGCTCAACATAGTGAATACTCGACAAAAAAAGGGGATATTTCAAGTGGTTTGGATTATTTCAACTGGAC
>JAUWEG010000096.1 GCA_030608385.1 Candidatus Heimdallarchaeota archaeon | reverse complement strand
AGAACTAAGATTCCTCATCAAGACATTATTCACGTCCAAAGTTTTAACTTTAAGCATGAATGCAATGCTAAATGTGTAATTTAGAAATATTCAAATTGTTCAATGTACAAAACTAAACTGTGAGAAAGAGAATAAATAGTTTAGTTGGGTCCATCGTTTTTATTCTACTAATAGGTCTAGGGGTAGTCTTACCCTTAGTTTTAATGAAAGGCGATCACAATTATATTGAAATCGAGTCTGATAAAGATTTCAACAACTATAAATTTGATGGAACAGGTTCAGCAGAAGATCCCTTTGTGATTGAGAATCTAGTGATTGAAGATCAAGTGAAAAGAGGTATATCAATCTCTAATACTAAATATTATTTTGTTATAAGAAATAATCGACTGGTTGGAAATCTGTATAATGGAATTAGATTAAGTAATGTTGAAGCTGGAACTGGTAAAATATATAATAACACAATTATTGGTCATAGTACTGGAGGGATTTATATTACTTTCAGTGATGATGTTGAAGTTTATGATAACTTTTGTATAGAAAATAAATATGGAATTTGGATAGAGGATTCAAATAATTGTCAGCTTACTAACAATTATATTTCTCTTTATAGACCAATAACCGGACCAACATCTCTTGTTCATCGAGGAATTCTTATAGAGCGTTCAGAATATATCGAAGCAAACAATAATTATTTTAGATATTTACAAGAAGGCGTCAGTATTCTTCATAGTGGTTATTGCACTGTAAAAAGCAATTACATGGATTCGATAACAAAAACAAGTGTCAGCATAATTTACAGTTCTAATAATCTAATTTTGCAAAATACTTTTGTTGATGATAATCAGCAGAGTATCTATGTGAGCTATTCAAATTACACTACTATTAGCAATAATACTATTTCTGAAAATTATTATGGAATTAATCTGTATTCAAGCAATATGAACATGATTATTTACAATTCCTTTCTGAAGAATTACATAGGAATTTACTCTTCTTCATCAAGCGAAGGAAACATTGTCAAATTTAACGAATTCATCAATAATACAAGAGAGGGGGTTAAACTTGAAATTACTAATTTCAATAACATACATCACAATTCGTTCTATTTCAACAATCTAGGATTATTATCACAAGCAAAAGATCAAGGACTCAACAACACTTGGTTTGATGAACTGACTCTTTCCGGAAATTTTTGGAATGAATGGACTAACTCAACACCTTATCCTATTCTAGGAGATAAAAATAACACCGATCCTTACCCTTTAGCTTCTCCAATTTCTCTGATGCTAGAAGTGAATCTACTTTTGTGTTTAACAGATGTTTTCAACTTTTGGAATATTTTTGTTTCTAAACTCTATCAAGTTGATTAGATATACATAGAATTTTCCAAGAAATATTTTTATTATTCCTCATTAAACACCTTAGTGAACATAATGGCTAATGGAAAAACTCATCGGATATCTATGAAAGACGTTGTATTCAAAACTGATCCAACTAACAAACCTGTTTTAACAATTGAATCAGGAGATACAGTTATTTTTGAATGCAGAGATGCTTTTAATCAGGTTATTAAGAAACCTGAAGACCTACCTGTAGATTTTGATATGGAAACAATTAATCCTGCGACAGGTCCTGTTTACATTAAAGGAGCAGAACCAGGTGACACACTAGAAGTGCATATTCTGGATGTAGATGTAGCAGATCAAGGTTCATGTTGTATAATTCCTGATTTTGGTTATCTTGCTCCCGATTTCCCTGAACCATGGACTAGAATAATCCCAATCAAAGACGGTCATGCAATTTTTAGTGATAAAGTCAAAATACCTATTGATCCATTTCCTGGAACAATAATTGTTGCTCCAGCAGAAGGTTCACATGGGACTCTCATTCCTAGAGAATATGGTGGGAATATGGACTCAAGAGCTTGTACAGCTGGAACAACTGTTTACTTACCTATATTTGTTGATGGTGCTTTGTTTGGTGTAGGAGATGTTCATGCAGTTCAAGGGGATGGAGAAGTATGCGGAACAGCTGTAGAAATAGATGCAAATGTCACCATCAAATTAGTTGTAAATAAGCAAAAGAAAATCGAACGACCCCAATACGAAACAGACGAGTATTTTATGACGACTGCTTGGGGAGAAACAACTGATGATGCTTGTAAGATTGCATTAAGAGATATGATTAACTGGATTGTTCAAGAAAAGGGGTTAACACGAGAAGAAGCTTATGCTCTCTGTAGTTGTGTTGTCGATATGAGAATAAGTCAACTAGTTGATATAACTCCTGGAGTACGAGCAGTTTTACCAAAATCTATTTTCGTTGATTAAGGGAAAGAGAATAGGTGAATACTAATCATATACTATTCCTTCTTGCTTTATTCTTAAATCAAGCAAAATATTTTATACTCCTCTAGAACCCAATAGTTATGGCTAGTAGAATCATCTCCTTTGATATTCTTCGAGGGTGGGCAATCATAGGTAACTTAATGGTTCATACTTTCATGTTAGTCAGTCAAGTAGAAGGGATAGCTGAATCAACACCTGAACTTCTTGATACTTCAGGATACATTATGATGGGTTTAATTATTGTTTTCGGTCATTGGAGAGGTCTATTTTTGCTAATTAGTGCTTGTGTTCATATGCTTATAATGAATATGAAACTGAGAAGGGGAATAAAGAGAGAAGTGATTTTAGTTCAAGAATTATTCAAAGGATTACTTCTCTGGTTATGGGCAATGTTCTTTTATGTATTTCTGGCACAATGGCAATTATCTAAGGAATGGGTTGAAACTGGTACATCTTCTATTGAATGGCAGAATATTTATCATGCGGATCAATTTGCTAATATTGCCTGGGCGATAATGATATCTGCAGTTCTATTCTATTTCCTAACTTCAAATGAAAAAACAAAAAAACCTCTAGTAATGTCAATTGTTTTTGTCATAGTTAGTTGCTTATTTATTTTCCCAGCTCCTGCAACTTATGAAGCGGCAAATATCTTTTGGGGAGTTGATTTGCACACAGGACAATCTCTAACCAAGATTGGTGATAAGGGTTGGTGGGATTATATTCTCCGAATGATAGGGAACCAATTTCTTGCAACGGAATCTCCATTGATGCCTCATTTTGGGTATAGTGCAGCAGGTTCAATCTTAGGAATCTATCTCTCTCAAGAGAAAAAACCAAAGAAAGAAAAATTTCTTCTTTGGGGTTATGGTCTTGCTGGAGCGTCAATAGTTTTTGGTGTGATTTGGTTGTTTGGTGTAGAAAAGATTCCATCTGATCCATTTCAACTTGTAATTTTCCATGTACATCCAACATGGTTTGTTTTTGTAACGACTGGAATGTTAATGTTTGTAGTAATTGGATTGATGCATGGACATGAATATAATGAAGGAGTTAACTGGGAAAAGAGATTGAAATGGTCACGATTCAGCAGAAGAGTTGGATTTTTGTCTTTATCAGTTTATTCATTTGCATCATTACAAGCTGTACTTAGGGTCACATTACATTATATCTTCCCAAATCAAGGATTTAGAACTATGTGGGGATTAAGTACGGGGATGACATTTCTGCTTATTGGAATTGAAATCTCTGTGTGGTTCGGAATAATGTGGTTATGGGAAAAATGGAACTTCAATTTATCTTTAGAATGGCTGTTCGCATTAATTTTGAAAAGACCTTCTCAACGGAAGCTGAAAGATAAACCAAAACTATTTGGTGACTTTTTGGATGTGAAAGGCAGAGTAATTAATGTTACTCCTGAACATTGGGTGGAAAAAACAACAGAAATGTCAGCCAATAAAATAGAAAAATAGAGGGAGATCCCTCATTTTTTAATTCATTAAGAAAGGTACTCCAAATGCAAAAGGTATTACAAATATTATTCCCCAAAATAGCAACCAAACACCTATTGGTGCAATTATATGTAGAACTAGACTCTCTCTAGCTGCTTCACGTTGAGTTTCAGCTACTCGAGCATCTGCAGAGCTTTTCCCAGTAGGAACATATCTACTTGCAGTAACAGCACCAAGTTTATCTCTACCTGCTAAAAGAAGAAGGCTGAATAATATCATACCTATACCTATTTTCCCACAAAGTGAAAGTGTACCAGTCCAGTCTCTAGTAACAATCCACACAATTAGGGGAATTAAGAGATAAACTACAGACCATACAATGCCAGCGATAAAAAAATATGCAACATCTTTTCTACTAGCTGGAGATTTATCTGCTTTTTTTGTTGAAACAGACTTTTCAGCTAACTTTTTTCTAAGACTTGAATCCATCGTTTACCCTAGAATCCGACTTTTCAACCTATAAATAGTTTTTGTGAATAGACTTTGAAAAAAATCTGAACCCTATTGTTCATTATTGGAACTATATTCTTCACTGATGAAATTGGTAGCTTCATTAATCTCATCTTGCAAGACTCTTTCTCCATCTATGTAATATTCAGATAAATTCCATTTCAAAGACAGAATTTCCTTGAAGCTTAAATCGGTAATTTTTTCTTCAGCTATTCTTCTACGTATTTCGTCCATAAAATGATTTTCAGGAAGCTGACTTTCTTCTCTTATTCCTGGACAAGAAAAATCTGCTTCAATAGTAAAATGATTGTTATCTAACTTATGTATCATGAAAGGGTAACTAAAACAGCTTAAGGGTTTACTTTCATGGATCGTACATTTCCCTTTTTTACTATCTTGAAAGACACAGACTCCTTTGTTTTGCCTTAAAGCAAGTTGGAAATCAATAATATTTCCTGACTTATTCTTTAGATAAATTACAGGATAACAAAACTCTTCGATTCTTTTGTTAACTACAGAAGAAATCTCTATTCCTTCATCTAGAGAGAGAGAAGCTAAATTCGAAGGAAAACATATCCTTTTCTCAGTAAATAATTCTAGGAAAGGCTGCTCATTTTTATTTGGAATAGGATTAACTGAATAGTTACTAGGCAACTCACACATATTGCAAGACAAGCAAGAAAAACTAATATTTGATGAAAACATAGATTCAAACAATATATTATCCTTTAATATTTGTTCTCTATTTAGAATATAATTTTCTACTTTGAAATTTAGAGAATGTTTCTCTAAAATCTCAAGCAACTGATTGAAAATTTCGTCAATTGAAATATCTCCAAATTGTGAAAATATTCCTCGAAAAACTCTTTCGTTTCTTGGTTTCATTTTTTTTAAACTGTACAAATCATCCCAGATTATTGATCTCGTTGTATCATCCTTTATTAAAACTATTAACTCGAGAGAAGAGTTTACTTTAACACCGTCAATTCTTCGTATTATTACATCAACATCTATAGGAAGTGTTAGATCCTTCCAGTAAGGATCAATTAGATTTCTATCAGTTTTTTCTCCAAGTCCTACACTGATGCCAGTTTCCAATAACTTCTCATTGATCATTCTAAGAATATAAGGAGAGTAGTAGAAGGATTCTGGTTTCAGATTCTCTCCAATCATTAATTTTAGAAGATCCTCTTCAGCTTTTTGCTGTAATCCTTCATCAATGAGAAGTCTAGTCATGATTTCAAAAAATAGAGTGATGTTCTAAATAATAATTTTTCCTATGAAAACCATAAAAAAAGAGAAAGTAAATTTCTTTCTTATTTGAATCTCATCTATCAAGTTACTTTTTTATAACAATCTGGACAATATATAGGTTTGTTAGTTTTTGGCTTAAAAGGTATCAGTATCTCTTTATTACATGTTCTACAAGTAGTTTGATGCATCCTTTTATTTGCTCTATATGGACCTGGTCTATCACCAAATCTTTCAACAACTTCACCATTAGTTACCTGTTCAGATTCAACTTCTAGCATTTGATTCTGAAAACACTCTCGGCAGTAAACAGGTTTAGACCCTGTGGGCTTGAAAGGTACTTGAGTTTCTTTTTTACACTTAGCACAAATTGCAGTGTGAAGTTCTACGTTTCCTCTCTCTGATGATCTTCTGTCGGATGATCTTCTGTTTCTATCTCCAGTTCTTGCTGAAGATCTATTAGACGATCGATAATTTGGTCTGCTCCCAGAACGACTAGGAGATCTTCTTTCTTGTCTAGATCTATCTTGTGGTTTTTGATCTTGAAAACATTCTCGACAATAAACAGGCTTGGATCCTGTTGGTTTGAAAGGTACTTGAGTTTCTTTCTTACACTTAGCACAAGTTGCTGTGTGCAGTTCTATGTTTCCCCTCTCTGATGGTCTTCTACTTCTAGAATCATATCTATTGGATGACCTGCTAGAAGACTGGTAATTTGATCTACTCCCTGATCGACTAGGAGATCTTCTTACTTGTCTAGAGCCATCTTGTGGTTTTTGTTCTTGAAAACACTCTCTGCAGAAAACAGGTTTTTTCCCTGTGGGCTTGAATGGTACTTGAGTCTCTTTCTTACACTTAGCACAAGTTGCAGCGTGAAGTTCTACGTTTCCTCTTTCTGAAGATCTTCTGTCGGATGATCTTCTGTCGGATGATCTTCTGTCTGATGGTCCTCTGTCTGATGGTCTTCTGTCTGATGGTCCTCTGTCTGATGGTCTTCTACTTCTAGAATCATATCTATTGGATGATCTGCTAGATGAACGATAACTTGGTCTACTCCCTGAGCGACTTATTCTTGTTTCTCTCTTCCCACTATCTCTAGAACGATTTTTTGGTCTAGTTCCAGATTTAAATTTGGGTTTTTCTCTTGATTTAAAGCTAACTTGTTTTTTTGATTTACTTGTTGGTTTGAATTTTTGAGAGCTTCTTACCGCTCTATCTTTTGACATGAATATTCACCTTTTTTTACAGTATTTAGTAGAATAGTGAATTAGAAAGACCCATTCCGAACCTGAAAAAAGAATTCCTATCAACCTTCACACTTAATTTGGTTTGTTTTCCTATACTGTACTAAGCTCAACCCCTTTAACTTGCTATTTAAATTCGACGATTTAAGTTCTGAATCTGATTTACTGACAAAATACCTATATTGTTCCAGTAGAAGTAAAGGTAGGACCTTTTTGTATACTCGTGGTTCTTGTATGATAACCTTGTGGCAAAGAAAAAGAACCTTGTAGCAAGGTTATGTGAATTTAAGCTTTTAATAAATTTAAAATAATAAAATTTCTACATAAAAGCTTCAATTTCATTTCTCTAATATTTCTTCAATAGCTTTGATTGCTGATTCATCATAAATTGAAGTGGTAAACAATTTAACAGACTCAAGTTTTTCCAAATCAAAATATCTGCTGAACACAGTTAGAGCTTCATCTCTATAGTCTTCTGTTATCAAATCCATTTTATGAGCAAAGAGATATATTAGTGGATCATCATTGAGTTGAAATGCATTTCTTACAATTTTTAGGAGATACTGTCTTGATAGGGTATAATCTCCAACGTTAGCTATATCAACTACAAAAATCAATGCATAAACATCTGAAAAAATATGTTGTTTCAAAAAACCAATTGCTTCTTCTAGATATGAAGTCTGTCCGCCAATATCGAAAGAGTATATGCTATGGTCCCCAAAATCATATTTCATTCGTTCAAATCTGACAGTAGCGGCTAATGATTCTGTACCTTCAGGTGACCTTCCTTCAAAAACTGTCTTAATAATAGAAGTTTTTCCTGTTTGTGTTAGACCAAAGAAAAGAATCTTCTTTTCATGAGGTTTTTTTTCAATTTCTTCTCTGAAAATTTCTTCATCTTCTTTTGGACTTCTAAGATAGCTCATCATGTATTATCATATTTGAAAAATAAAAATATTTCTACAAAACGTTCTATTATATTGAAACTAATAGTCTTTTCTCTTTCAGAATAGTTAGCCAATAGAAATATAAAGTTGGACTACTAAGTTACTTCTATGAGTATAAATGGGTTCATTCTAGAATTTCATGCAATTGATTCTAAAATAAATAGCGGGCACTATCAGAGAGGAGATAAACCTTATCAAGAGTTTGCTTTACAAATCTTTGATCAAACTGACTGTAAATCCCTTACTATAGACGATGCAATCAAAGCTGTAGAATTAATGAATGACTTAGATGTTAAACTTCATCAAGAGTTTTCTGAATTAGGGGAAAGGGGTTGGTTGTCAACATCTTCAAGATATAAAACCATTGCAGGGATTGAACTAATCATCTTTGTTCTGTATCCACTAGGTGTGGATGATCCAACCGCTGAACCAAAAGTTTGCGTTGTAGAAATTCCTTGAATTTACACCTATGTAAATATAAGTCAATCTTCGTTAAGCAATTGTAAGAGTTGAAAAAAGTTTGGATGAAAAAGAAGAAATCTCTTTTCAAGAAAGAAACAAAATAAAAGAGCTAGAGAAAAGAATAAGATCAATAAGAACTAGATATCGACTAGCAATATTATCTTTGATATTTCTATTTGCACTATGGTATATTATTTTAGAATTTATAGGAATTAAGGCAAAAATTCTATTAATTTATTTGGGTAGCATTTTAGGACTTGCAACTTGTAGCTTTATTGCATTGACTGCTTTATTTTACATCTTCAAATACTTTAAATTATTGTTCATACCTGAACCAGGTGCTCCAATGTTTTCTAAAGAGGAGCTAGAAGAAGATTATTATTCATCAAGAAAACTAGCTGCGTGCTCTGATTGTATGGTAGTTTATGATGCAAGAAGATTGAAATGTCCAGAATGTGGAAAAGAGACAATGAGAAAGCATAAGAAAACTAATATAGATTCAGAAGATAAAGAATAAACAGTCGTTATTCTTTTTTCCAAATTCCTTGATAATCCAATTTAGGATATATTTAAATTCCAAGCATCACTAATCTCTAGTTGGAGTTGGAGATTCTTTGAGTGAAACTGAAGACATTTTTTTTAAAGAGAAAAAGAAAATTAAGGAATTGGAAAAGAAGATTGGAATAATCAAAATAAGATATCGAATCTACCTAGGACTATTTGCCTTTCTTCCTTGGATATGGGTTATAATACTGCAAGAAGTAGGATTAAATGCTTATACCAGATTAATACAATGGGGGAGCTTGTTTGGACTTACATTAGGTTCTGTAGTAGGCATAGGGCTATTAGTAATGTTGATTAGGTTCATCATATTTTTAGTTGTTCCTGAACCAGGCGCTCCAATG
>JAUWEG010000208.1 GCA_030608385.1 Candidatus Heimdallarchaeota archaeon | reverse complement strand
TTATGAAAGAAAAACCGAACACTAAACTTTAGCATTTAACATATCACTTTGAAGACATGAATTTCAAATGATATAAAATTTTCTAGCTAAAAAGAAAGAAGAAAATTCTTCTTCTCTATCACGTTACATATGCGTAGAGACCGAAGAACACTAATCTTTGAATAATTAATGTACTGTATATTGCAACAACAACTGCAAAAATAGATGGTATTCGGGTTTTTGAAGGAGTTACTCTGTTTGCCCCTATTCCTAAGAATAGTAAAAATCCATATAAGAATATGTTAAGAGGGATTTTGACAAGCAATTGATACGTTATTTCACGCGATTCATCTCCAAATATATCACTAGTTGGGTGAAATCCAATTGCTTCTAAATATTTTATACCACCGAAAATATAGCCTATCATATATATGAAAATAGCAATAGACGCAATAAAAACTGTATTGCGGTAGATTTTCAACCACTTCTTTTCTCCCAATAGCAGTGAATAAATGAGTGGAAAAACAAAAACCCATGTAAACCATGCAAAAATCCCAAGAAACATCTGATCCCCAATATCACTTGTTGCGAAATTTGTAAAATCAAATTCTTCTGTTAAACCACCTACCAAACTTCCAGGAAAGAGAGGAAAGACCGTTGTCTCTGACCAGAAACCTCCCGCAAATAGCATAAAACTTACGTATACGAGAAAAGATGTTAGAATGTTAATTAGGAAGTAATTAGGTAACAGTTCAGAGTAACTTGCTCTTGTTGGTCTGGTCAAATAATCTTTTGCAAATCTGAAAGTATCCTTTACATAAGTAAATTTGAAAAGTAAATAGATTGCTATTGCAGGAATAGCTATAACTGCTATAAGAAATAGAATATTAAGCGTCAGCGCTGCAGGATTCGATAAAGAACCAAGTAAATCATCCCAGATGAAAGTTCTTATGTCAAAATCCGTCATCCCCTTAAACGGTGGGGACCCGAAAATAAGCAGAGAATACCAACACAAAGTTAATGCTACAAAAAATGTTGCTAAATAGTCTCTTATTCTGAATTTCCTTTTTTGAGTGTCAAGATACCATAGTTTCTTGTAAATTATTTCTGTAGCATCAGCTTCAAAATCAGTTAATACTAATCCATCTACTCTTACTTCACCATATTTTTCATAGAATCTCTTAGCAATCAAATCTAGTAATTCTTGGGTGTCTTTTGTATCCATTCTTTTATCCACTGATATAACAAACAGTAAATCATTCTCCTCTTCTTGAAAAAGTATTCTTGAAGTTACCATTTCGAATTCAGAAATTCTTTCCTTTTGGGTTTCTGTTGCCATTGAATAAATTGCGCTCATTAACCCGCCTGTTAGTGCAACATCAACAGCTTCTTCTGTTTTTTCGAATTCTTGACTATAGAAAATTTGACCATAAGTTGTTAGAATAAGTAGATGTTTAATCAAGGTGGTATTCCCCTTTTCTTATAACTGATAATAGAAACCCCTCTCCTAAAAATATTACGGAAGTTTTTAGGAAATAAAAAAAAAGGGTGGTTTAGAAGAATTAGGTACCTTCAAAGTAGGCATCCTTATAGGCTTCTTGTTCAGGAGTCAATTTATCTATTTTATATCCCATGAGTGACAGTTTTAACCCTGCTATTTTTCTATCTTGTTCATCTGGAATATCATATACTTTATTTTCGAGACTTTTACCTTCTTCAACAAGCTGAATTAAGCTTAACAATTGGTTCGCAAATGACATATCCATAACTTCTGAAGGATGACCTTCAGCAGCTGATAAGTTTACTAATCTTCCTTTTGCTAGAAGATACACTTTTCTACCATCTGACATTAGATATTCTTCATTATTTTTTCGTATTTCTCTTTTCGATGTGCTTAAATCTTCTAGCGCTTGGATGTTTATTTCAGCATCATAATGTCCAGTATTGCATACAATTGCACCTTCTTTCATATTTTCAAAGTGCTTTTTTACAATAACATCCTTCATCCCAGTTGCAGTAATGAATAAATCACCCAAACTTGCGGCTTCATCCATCTTCATGACCCTAAACCCATCCATTGCAGCCTTAAGAGCTTGAACTGGATCAACTTCAGTTATGATTACATCAGCTCCTAATCCTGATGAATTCTTAGCCAAACCTTTACCACAGTGTCCATAACCAGCTATAACAACGATTTTGCCAGCAATTATGATATTAGTTGATCTCAACACTCCATCTAGTGTAGATTGACCTGTTCCATAGTAATTATCAAAGTCACTTTTTGTTTCTGCATCATTTACTGCCATTATTGGATACAAGAGTTTTTTAGCTCTGTCCATTGCTCTTAATCTATGTACACCCGTAGTTGTCTCTTCAGTACCACCTATGATTATTCCAGCTAAATCTGGAAATTCTGAATGCACACGAAATATTAGATCAGCTCCATCATCTAAAGTTAAAGTAGGTTTGAATTCCAAAACCTTGTCTATTGCCCAATAGAATTCTTCATTGGACATTCCATACCAAGCAAATATGGAAATATCTTTAGCTGCTAAAGCAGCAGCAATATCGTCTTTTGTTGATAAAGGATTACACCCACTCCAAGAAACCTCCGCTCCAGCTGCTATCAAAGTTTCAACCAAAACTGCTGTTTCTTTTGTTACATGAAGACATCCTGCTACTTTCATACCTTCTAATGGTTTTGTTTCTGCAAACTTCCTTCTTAATTCCATAAGAACGGGCATCCTAGACTCTGCCCAGTCAATATTCTTACGACCCTCTTCAGCTAGATTTATGTCCTTAATTTTATATTCCATGTTTCTCCCATCTTCTTTAATTTTAAAAATATATCGAGTTGAGATTTTTTGAAAAACACAAGATTAATCAATCTTGAAAAAAAAAGATAGTATGGTTGAATATACTACACCCTTGATTATTGCTCATAGAGGTGCATCTATAGACGAACATGAAAATTCCATTAAAGCTTTTGACTTAGCTGTTAAGCAAAAGGCCGATATGATAGAGTTGGATGCTCATCTGACTAAGGATGGTTATTTTGTTGTCCTTCATAATAACACTATCCCCTATAAGGATAGCAATATAGTAATTGCTCAATCAAATATTGAAACCATTCAAAAATTCAAACTACCAAATGGTGACCCTATTCCTCTTTTAGAAGATGTTCTTAAGCAATTCCTCTCGAAAATTAAATTTAATATAGAACTAAAGTGTGATGTAACAAAGAAACAATTCGATTCTCTTT
>JAUWEG010000167.1 GCA_030608385.1 Candidatus Heimdallarchaeota archaeon | reverse complement strand
GAGCTTTCTGTGTGTATTCTAAACATTCTTTCCATTCACTTGTCTCTCCGTAAAAAAGACCTATTTGACCGTAAGAAGTAGCTAGAACTCTTTCATTTCCGATTTTTTCTCTTACTTCTAAAGATTTCTTAGCGTATTCTAAAAGTGAATCATATTCTCCTTTTCTCCAGTAGTTCCACCCAATTTGTGCTAATAATTCACCTTTCCAATAGTCATTGCCTAATTCTTCTACTACCTCTAATGCTTTATTATTAAATTCTATAGCTTTATCATAGTTGCCTGCCGTATCATATTGCCATGATGAAACATAAAACAAGATCATCAGAATTTCTAAATTTTCAGCATTTTTAGCTTCTTTTACTCCTTTTTCTAAAATTTCTATTGATTCTTGGATATTCCATTTATAATTTTCCACATACATTGATTTTCCAAGTCCAACAAGCGATTTTGTATATGACAAGTATGCTTTTTTTTCACTTAAAACCGAATCATCTTCCCCTTCTAATTTTAGGATGATTTCTTCAAGTCTGTTTACTCCTTCCACAAATTCCTTATATCTACCTAACACCCATAAATTCAAGTTTTTCCATATAAGAGAATCAAAGACAAGAACCATTTCCCCCAGTTTTTCACTTTCTACTAATGCTTCAGAGGATATTTTTAAGCCTTCTTCATGTTTTTCTCTATAACTTTCAAACCAACCTAAGAACCGGAGAATCTCACTCTTTAGTATTTTAATTTGGATTTTTTCAACTTTAGATGTTTCTTTCTTCTTCAGAATCTCTTCTATTCTCTCTAAAGCTTCGTAGTATTTACCACTAAACTTTAATTCTTCTATTTCTTTAATTTCCTGCGACTTTGTTATAACCAAATATTCTCACCGAAGTCTAACAAATAAACAATACAATTATCAATTAAAACTTTTTTATCGAAATGAATTTGGTTAGTTTTTGCAGATAACCTATAGTTCTGGTCTTGGTACCAATCTTTTGTATTCATTTTTTGGATAGTCGCATTTCTTTTTTGACAAAAAGATTCCATGTAAAACTATCTGTTGACCTAGATATTTTTGAGGAATTAAGCTCTTATTTCATTAACAACTTCTGTTAAGATTGGACCTGCTTTAATGCCTAATTTTATATCAGCTACATCATCAAGAGGTGTAGAGTCTATATTAATAATAATCAATTTCGTCCCATTCTTTTGTGCCTTTCTAGGCAATCCTGCAGCAGGAAAAACAGATAAACTTGATCCTACAACCAACATTAGATCACACTTCTGAGTGTGTTTCTTCGATATTGCCATTTCTTTATCAGGCATAGGATCATTAAAGTTAATAACAGAAGAAATTATTCTACCACTGCACTTTGGACATACTGGTTGATTATCTAGTTGTTTCTCTGTTCTAAAAACTCTTCCATGAATTTCTCGATCCCAACCAATCTCTTCCCGCTTATATTGAGTATCACATTCTATACATTTCATATACATATAGTTCCCGTGAAGTTCAGCTAACAATTCAGGTTTAATCCCAGATTTAAGATGTAGATTATCCACATTCTGAGAAATCAAGAATTTGAGTACTCCCATGTCCTGTAAAGCAACTAGAGCAAGATGTCCAGCATTCGGTTTAACTTCATCAAAATGTTTTCCTCTTTTGGGTGGAAGTCCCTTTTCTTTTCTTGTCCAAATACCGTTTTTACCTCTGAAATCAGCTAAACCTGATTCGGTACTTATTCCTGCACCAGTAAAAGCTACTACGTAGTTAGATTCATTGATCATCTTGACAATGTCATTGACATCTTTTTCCGTAAATGGGATTTCTTTCACCTTGAATAGAAAAAAAGAATAGAATTTTAACTTTACCTTTTAACAAAGTAAAATGTCAAACAATACTAATATCATAATAAAATTTCACATTAAACAAGCTAATCTTCCCTTTTTTCAAAAATCTTTAAATAAATCTAGAGACAATATGAGATAATTGAAGAAAATAGGAGGAAAGAGTATGGATGAAGACAAAGTTTACAAAATAATAGAATTAGTTGGATCCTCTCCAAATAATTGGGAGGAAGCGGTTCAAGCAGCTGTGGCACAAGCTTCAAAATCACTTAGAGATCTTCGAGTTGTTGAAGTTGTAAAATTAGATGCCAGAATAAATGATGGTTTGATAGCTGCATATAGAGCAAAGGTCAAGTTAAGTTTCAAATATCAAAAAGAATGATATGGGAAGAAGGAATTAAGAATAGGTTATTTACCAAACTTCTTTCTAGCTTTTCTTACCAACTCATCTGGTTTTTTACTGTAAGGTATATAGAACGCTCCTACAGATGTCTGGTTTGCACTTTTTTCAATTATATCACTTAGTGTTTGATTAACTTCAAAACCAAGGAAATGTCTGAAAGAACCTTTCGCTGCAACAGCTGTTGTACCATTACCCATAAACGGATCTAGAACCAAATCACCAGGCTTGCTTCCAAAATCTATACATCTTAAAACAACCTCTAAAGGAAGTTTAGTTGCATTCTTCCTTGTTCCTCTTTCATACTCTCTTTTGAAACTCCAAACATCTTCAGGATAGTGCTCAACTTTATTGAAGAAATAGCTTTTTTCGTTTTTAACTGCAAATAGAACGTGATAGTGACTTGTAACAAATTTCCTTCTTGTAAAGACACCAAATTGATATTTCCAGATGATATGGTTAATCAGTGTTAGGTTATTATCTCTTAATGCGTTTAAAATATCTACAAGATTTGTCCAACCACTAAAAATCCAAACACCAGCATCATCCTTCATAAGACGAGGAAGTTCACTAATCCATTTATCGGTGAAATCCATATAATTCTCAATGTGAACATCTTGGTATCCTTCAGCAACATAATTACTATCTCTATTATAAAGCGGTTCCATTTTACCGAAATTCAAACCAAAAGGAGGATCCGCTATAATCAGGTCAACGCATTCTGTTGGAAGATTCTTCATTCCTTTAATACAATCGTTAAAATGAATCTTATCAACTTCAAAGGTAAATAATCTATCATTAAACATACTCATTGCTTCAGCTTCAGTCCAATCAAATGTTGGTTTGAATTCAGCAGCAGCTTTATGAGGGATATATGTTCTTTTGCTACCTTTGGTTTGTGAAGTTTTCATAAGCTCATCACTAATTGTTTTTTTCAACTTAAAACTCTTTTTTTTCAATCAGAGTTTCATACATCTCTGGTCTTCTATCATTGAAGATATGATTATTGTCACTTAACCATTTGTTTCTTGCTTTTGTAATATCTATTTCTACAATATGAATTTCTTCCTTATCAGTACTAGCTTGTACAAGTCTTTTCGCATCTGGAGTTGTCACTTGACTATGACCTTTAAAATGAAGGCTGAATTCCCCATTTGTTTCAATTCCAATTCGATTAGAGGTAATAGTAAATATCTGATTTTCAATGGATCTTGTAATCATTGCAGTTTGACAAAAGGAAAGAACGAGATTTGTTGAATGAGCTAATACATCCATACCTTGGAGAGCAAGACTTCTGGTTGCTTCTGGAAAAATCCAGTCCCAACATACTAGAATCCCTAGATTCATCCCTCTGATATTATATAATTTGAAAGGCCCATCTCCAGGTTCAAAGAATAGCTTTTCCCTATCAAACAAATGTACCTTCCTGTATTTAGCTACAAAACCTTCAGGACCCACCAATACTGAAGAATTGAAGTATTTACTTCCACTTTTTTCGCAGACTCCACAAACTATATACCCATTTTTTTGTTTAGCTAATTCACTTAATTTCTCAACAAAATATCCTGAAGGAATTTCTTCAGAAACTTTAGCTAGTTCATCCTTCTCCACAAAAACATATCCAGAATTCGCTAATTCTGGAATAACCAATAAATCAAAAGATTTTGTTTCTTCAATAAGTTTAGAAATCGTATCAATATTTGTCTCAACATCTTTTAAAATTGGCTGAAACTGTAGAAAACCTACTTTCATCATTTTTCGTTTGATATTCATCTATTTAAATCTGTGGCAGAGAGGTTCACTGATTTCTTGAAGGTATCAACCAAAGAAATAAGTTCAGAAATATCATCTATTTTATAATCTGGTTCTAATTTCATCACTTTTTCAGGAGAAGAAGCTCCATAATATGCTAAAACAGAGTTAACTCTTGCTTGTTTTGCACTTTGTATATCAAACTCTGTATCGCCTATCATTAATGTGTGACTATTTGGGATACTGAAATCATTCATGATTTGAATAATAGCTTTTGATTTTGTACTATCAAGAGTACCTATTGGTTTATCAAATAGATGAGATATCTTAAAGTGTTGCAACCATTTTTCCAACCTTTCTTGAGATTTTCTAGACACTAACCCAATATAATTTGTTTTTCTAAGTTCTTCAAGTGTTTCTCTTACTCCAGAATAGAGACTTCGTAAATATGAATATTTATCTGTAATGTTTACATAATATTGAAGAGCTAAATCTAATAATTCAGGATTATCATTTTCCAAAAATTCAATGAAATCCTGCTTCTGATCAGTATTTCCCACCCTTTCTTTGAAAATCTTATCAGATAATTTCTTACCAGAGAAATGTTCTACTGTTTCTTGCATCTGCATAGCAGATGCTTCTTTGGAATCAGCTAACACTCCATCAAAATCAAAAATGATTAAACAACATTTTTCTTGATTTCTTAAACCCATTACACCGTAAGAAAAGAATCAAAATAAATAGTTTGGGATGAGACTATTCATCCTTTTTTAAAGGTGCACTGCAACTAGTACAGAAATAAGCATCCATTTCATTTCGTGTATCACAGTTCCAACATTTTACAGTAGTTGAACTTTTTTTCCCAGAAATAATACCTGCTTTTTCTTTCCAATCAAATTGATCAAAACCAGTAGACTTTTCTTCCATTCTTTGTGCAATTTTTTCTTCAACTCTGTGAAGACCATCATAAAATCCATCTATTTCATCGGTTCTTTCCCTAAATTTTCTAGCTTCTTTAGCTCTAGCTTCGAAATTGAAAACATACTTAATATATTGAATTATATTCATTTTTCTATCTTTCAGATGACGGTTGATTAAGAACAGAATAGCTCCAACTTCAAGCACACCTAAAATAACGTAAATAGCGATTTTAACTGTTTCTCCTGGGGGTTGGAAGAATGCAAGTAGAATACTTACTGG
>JAUWEG010000128.1 GCA_030608385.1 Candidatus Heimdallarchaeota archaeon | reverse complement strand
CCCCCCAATGAGTTTAACAAAAAACCTCATGATGATGCTAGTGAGAAGTTATCTGACTTAATTCACAGAATTTCTTTACATATAATGGCCCATACAGGCCAAATCGTTTTGTTGAGAAGAATGTTTGATAATCCTTTTTGGGCTTTTGTGGGAGGAGTTTCGAAGACGCAAAGAGATGAATTACGTCAAGATTGGTTAGATTGGTGGATTGAAAATAAAAAGGAATATAGTTAAATTTCAGGCCATTTAAGCGCTTGTCTGCGATTGATGAATCGCTTCAATCTACTTGGATTTACCTCGTCCAATTTAGCATAGTTAATATTCATAGAATCAAGAATTTGATTAAAATTTTCTAGTCTAAAAATGAATGATTTATAGTTTTTATTCTGTTTTAACGACCATGCAGTTTCAGCAACTGCGGTGAGTCTTGGAAAAATCTGCCAGTCTAATCTCTCTGTATTTGGAACCCACTCAGTCCATATAGGTGCTTCCACGCCTTTTATTTTTCCATGATACTCTTTCTTCAATTTTCGAGGAATTGGTTCAAAATTGTAAGTTTTCCTAAGAGGGGTTACGAAGTAATTATAATCGAGATAATAACGAAAGAAATTCGATACAACAATTTCTCCACCTTTTCTGATATGTTTAAGCACTTTTTTCTTACCTGTTGGAGCCCAAAATTGTCCAATTACACCAACATCTGTTTTTTCATCCAAAATCTCATTCCACCCAATTGTTCTCCTTCCTTTAGATTTTAAATAATCACTTATTCTTCCTGTAAAATAGGAATGTAGCTCCTTGTACTTCTCTAAACCTTCTTCTTCCATTCTCCTTTTGCAGTCAGAACAACTTTTCCAGTTTTTCTTTGGAACCTCATCGCCACCAATGTGTATAATCTCTGAAGGAAATAGATCTAGTACTTCATCTAGAATATTTATTAAAAACTCAAATGTAAACTCTTTTCCAGGACAAAACACATCTGAAAAAATTCCAAACTTTATTGGTACATTGATATTCTCGTTTTTACAGCTTACTTCTGGATAGGAAGCAATTGCAGCTGAAGAATGGCCAGGCATTTCTATTTCTGGAACAATAGTTATGAATCTCTCTTTTGCGTATTGAACTATCTCTTTGACTTGTTCTTGAGAATAGAATCCTTCATGTGGTTGTCCGCGGTATTTTTTACTTGTCCAACCGCCAATTTTTGAATCCTTTCTTATCGAACCTATTTCTGTAAGTTTGGGGTATTTCTTGATTTCAATTCTCCATCCTTGATCTTCTGTTAGATGCCAATGAAACACATTCATCTTCAATAAGGAAATTAAATCTAAGACACGTTTTATCTCGTTTAAGCTGTGAAAATGCCTTCCAACGTCAAACATAAATCCTCGCCAATTGAAGCGCGGAAAATCCTCTATGTTTAAACATGGAATTACTCCTTCATATTCTTGATTTAAGGTAGATTTATCACCATCTTGAGGTAGTAATTGTTTTATTGTTTGAATTCCATAAAAAATACCTGCTTCTCCAGACGAACGAACATCTATGTGTTCATCTGTTATTATAAGTTCATACCCTTCTGATCCTAGTTTAATTAGTGTTTCATCAAGCTCAAAATTGATTGAATTCTCTATTAAATGCTCTTTGGATGATTCTAGTGTCACTCCAAAATTCTCTGAGAAATATGATATGAAATAGTGTTTCAGATTCGCAATTGATTCAGTTGAGTGAATTTTTGTATTTTTGCTGAAAACAAATTTGCCATCTTTGAAGTTTAGATTTGCAGGTATTGGAATCATTAAATTATCATATTGAATCATTCATAAAAAGTTTTGTTGGTGAGCATTAAATAAACTTCCAACTAAATATGATTTTGATTTCCCAGTATTTTTATATAAGAAATTGCTATATTTCCTTGTGAAAATACTATGGCTCGAAGAAGACCTATGCGTAGACCATTAAGGGGTCCAATGAGAAGACCAATTAGAAGAGGAATGGTTCGACGTCAAAGAAGAATATTTCGACGACAAAGAAGAATGATTAGAAGATCAAGAAGATTCATTTTCGGCTCTGTGATAATTCTTGCTCTTGCAAATAGCAGACACAATTACAAGTTTCATCAAGAGGATGTAGCTCGCATTGAAGGCTACTATGGAAAACCAGCAGAAGATTTAACTGAGACAGAACTTATTCAAGCAATGAGGAAATTAGGAATCAATAGTCTAGACATTGATGCTCATGAAAATGACAAAATTATTGATGATATTGGAGAAGAGTACTAATCGTTATTGAAACGATGATTCACAAGACGAAAATTGAGTCTGCTTTTCTTTCTAATTCGAATTTTAAATTAGCATCAAGATTCATTGGTGATTTGGATGCTTCAATAAGTGATTTCCACAGGTAATTAACTGATGAAACGTTTTCAGCATATTGACTTAACTTACTTAGAGCTGTAAAGGACTGACCTTTGAACACATATGTGAAGAGGAAATCCCCTTTTAGTTTTATTAAAAGTGTATAATCTTGATGTTTGATACGTTCAATGTGTCCAGAAGATTCGAATATTTCTGATGCAAACGAATTAATTGCCGCAATGAAACCGCCTATCAACGCATCATCAAGTCTAGATAAAGTTTCGAATTTTCTTGTAAACATGGTTTTTCCATCTTTTCCTAAAATAATCAGAAAAACTGGATTTTCTTTGTCATAATCTATTAATTCTATCTCCCTTCTTTTGGTCATTTTGAGGAGAAGATCATCTATTTCTACCATAGCTATAGTATCGTTCAAACCTGCTTTTCTCTCAATCAGATTTGACCATTGTTTAGCTTGATTCAATAACTTATCATATTCATGTGATATTTTCAGAACTAATCTTTGCAAATCTTTTTCTTCTGCAATGAGTTGAGCTTGAATAAGGAATTTTTTTGCTTGACCAATATCTAGTTCTATCAAAGATAATTGTGCTTGAAGCCAGTATGTTTGAGCTAAAAGAAGGTGAGAATTTTGCGATTTGGATATCTCAACTAACCTATTTGTTAGCTCTTTTAATTCATTCAACACATCCTTATTACCCATTATTCTCAGTTCATCAAGAAGTAAATCACAAGTTGCTAGTAGGGAATCAATAGTTACCTCATAGCTTTCTATTTCTTCTTCATTTACTGCTTTCAAAAGCTCCTCAGCTTTTGCTCTATTTTGGAATCTTGAACTTGTCATCAGAATGAGTGCTTCGGCTATGTTTAATTGCAGCTTGGACACCCTATTGTCATCATCCTTTACAAGAGATTCTAACTGTTCAAGAAATTCATTTGCTTTTTGAAGTAAATTCATTTCCAAGGAAAGCCTGATAAGGTGATACAAAGATGCAACTTCACCGGTTTTTTGGCTATTGTTTTTCCTGAGATTTCTAGCATCTTCTAGAAAATTCATAGCTTCTTCAAGATTGCCTTGATTGAAGTTTATAAGTCCCAAATTAAGAGATGCTGAAGCTATAGCAGATTTATTATCTAGTTCCATAAAATACTCCAAAGCAATGTTTTCATATTCAAGAGCTTTATCTAATTCCCCTCTCTGTCTGTATATACTAGAAATATTATGATGCCCTAAAGCGATCATTCCTCTATTATTTGCATCCTTGCTTAAACTCAGACTTCTTGATAGAAATTCTAATGCAAGATTTAGTCTTCCAAAAGTATTATGTATGTTTGCGATGTTTCCAGTAACGATAGCTAGAAAATCTTTATTGTCATACTTCTCAGTAATTGCCAAGGCTTCTTGATAACTCTCAAGAGATTCGTTTTTTTCTCCAATATTAGAGAATACAATACCTATTCTATTCAATGTTTGACCTGTAAAATAATCATTTTCTAACTCTTTTCTAATTTCTAAGCTTTCTCTGAGATGGTTTATTGCATTTTTATCTCCATGAGCACTTGTGAGCATCGCTAATCTATCTAAAAATTCAGCAATCTCAAATTTATTCTCAATCTGGCGACTTAGCTCTAAACCTTTTCTTAATATACTCTCGGATAATTCTGCTTCACTCAAAGCTCTCTGACATACTCCCAGTAATTTTAGAATTTGTACTTTTTTAGTTTTGAATTCAAACGTGTTCTTATTTTCCGTACTTTTTGCTTGAAAATCTAGTTCGTGTATAATGTCTAAAGCGTCTTGAAAATCCCCTATATGAACCAAGCAATTTGCCTTAAGATAATTATATTCAAAGATGACATTCTTTGTTTTATTTAGAGAGGAGTTATTCTCAAATTCTTGGATTAACTCTAATGATTCCTTATATCTTCCTAATTCAAAGTTGGTTTTTGCTTGTAAATGTTGCAGAGTCATAGTATCGAATTGATCAATGTTTTCCCATTTTAATGTCGATTCTATCATATTAAAGGCTTCAAAATATATTCCCTTAGAAATAAGCTCTTGAATTTTCCTAAGCTGTACATTGATTGAATTCGACATGGTTGTGCCCTTCTAGTTTGATTTTTCCTTAACTAGAATCAATTTTTCTAACCTAGGTTGATGAATTAAAATAAAAAACTTGGTGGTTTGACCAGAAAGAAGTTTATCTCCTTATCTTGGAGATAATTACTATGGAAAATGAACAAAATATGAACATGACTATAGGAAGAGCTACAAAACTTTCTGAAACTGTGAACTCCCAACCAGCTAGCTTTGCCCAAAGCCACCAGATTGCATAAGATTTCATATTACCATTTAATGCTTGACTGTGAGCGCAGTTACAGCTAAACCATTCAACACCTTCTGTATGGGTTGCCTGCCAATCTAAAGCCCAGTTTCCGGAATGTGTACCATTATTCCAATCACAATTATCATTAACATTTTTATCTCCAAAATATTCACCATCAGGATTATATGATTCAATATCAGCAAAATCAAAAAGTATCTTATTATTTGTTACACAAAAATCTCTAATTTGCTCATTTCTTAGATGTAAATTACCATCTAATCCTGTACCATCAGTATGACCAGTCATGTAGACAAACATTACATTAGGATACTCTAGTTCCAATTGATTCATTGGATCTAAATAATGATCTATCATGCTCTGTTCTGTTTGAGAACTAGCTTGTCCACACCAGCTCCACATTATAACATTACAGTCACTATTAGCTGGATTATCTAAGTAATCTCTTGTTGCATTATCCCATCCAGGGTATCCCACATCTGGAACTGAAGACATCGCTCCATCGTGAAGAAATGAACTATTATAATCATATAGATCTGTTGTTCCACCATTACTTTCTTTGAATGCTGGTAATGCATTCATCCCATCTGTTATCTGAGATCCATGACTTGTATGTTGATAAGCTATATGCAAAGTGTTTTTAGCGGTAATAATTGCTGAATCAGGTATTTCATCTAACCTAACCATGTTCGCAATTGAATGATCTGCTATAATTGGTGCAGATAGATCATATCCATTAGTGCTAGAAATTGATGATAATAAAATGATATTTGTTAGTAAAAATATAACAAAAAGACTTCTTCTTTTAGATTTGGATTTCATTTTGAACCCCCAAGAAGTGAACAGCTCGCTATATTATTTATACATTCCTAGTCAAAGAAAAAAAAAGAGTGAAAAAAGTGATTAGATTGAGATTCTAATCCAATATGCAGGATGGTCTGATTGTTCTGTTATTATATATTTTGCATCTAGAACAGTTGTTCCTGGACTAACAAAAATATGATCAATTTCTTCTGAACTATTGAATCCAAAGGTATCCAAACCAGAAGGCCATCTAAGAAACCAACTATCATTTAAGACAGCGGTCGTTAAACTATACTGAACAGAATCTTTTCTGAAATTAAAATCACCCATAAAAATAACTTTGCTTAGTCCATTTACCCTTGTTAGCATCTCTTCTTGTTGTAGAATCATTGTACTTGTTGCACCAGAGGGATGATTGACAAATACATTGTAAATGGTTGAATCTAAAGTTACTTCAGCTTGAGCTGAACCAATTTGTTCTTCATCACTGAACATAAAGAATGACATTGCATTCGATATGGGGAATTTAGAAAGGATTGCACAACCATACGTGTTAGTAACGGTATTTGGACCATAGTACGAGTACATATTTAGTTTTTCTGCGAAGTACCTAACGACATCTAGATTCCCTCCAGAAATCCTAGTAGGGTCACATTCTTGTAATCCAAGTATATCAGGATCAACTTGTTTTATCAGCGCAATTTGGCCATCAAAATTCCTATCTCCTGAAACATTTCTTCCTTGTTGAATATTGAATGTCATTATAACCAGCTCTCCATCTGGAGTATAGTTTGGATAAGGCTTAGTCACAAGTGTACCTACTAATGTTCCTAGGAAAATTGTACTGAGTAGTACTATTGCACTTATATTTCTTCTTTTATTTGTGTATAGTTTACCTAAATCAAACGAGCTTTTCTTAATCAATAGAATGGATAAGGTCAGTATTAAACCAGGCAAAAAGAAAGCTAACCAATACTTATCTCTAAATCCTGTACTAATCGGTTCAAGGTAGCCCCAAATATTGGGTAATATTTGAACAAAGATCATAACAATGATATAGAAACTACCAGCTACTGCAAAACTACCACCCATTTTTCTAGTAGAGGGTTTTATCTTGATTATTTCTCTTGTTAGGAGCATAAAATCAACATAGATTATTGGTGATAGAAGGATCATTATAGCTAGTGGTATAT
>JAUWEG010000113.1 GCA_030608385.1 Candidatus Heimdallarchaeota archaeon | reverse complement strand
TCTGAAGAGATTATTAAATACTACAGAAAAAGTCCTTTGAAACCTATAAGTAATGTTTCACTGAATCCTACTTCTATTGAATGGGTAAGCTTTCTTCTCCTAAGTTTAGAAGATGAAGCATTATTAGATTCACTTGATGATGGCACTGATCCCCTTGGTATGATTTCTTCCTGTTCTGGAACATCATATGAAGGAATTATTTTTGTTGACCCTTCAGATATTTCTCATTTTGAAAGAATAGATGAATTTTGTAAAATATTAGTACAATTGAAGAAATTCGAAGGAGAAAAATATCTATCTGTAAATGAACATGAATTAACTGTTCTAAGTAAGCATTTGTCAAAATCCCCAAGGGAACTAGCAAGTTTTCTTGATGTTCCAATTATTCTGCACACATCTGATAATGTTTCTTTTTATGGAAACGAAGTAATCAATCTGAAAACAAAGAATCTTGTAAATAAAGTGAAATTTGTTGGAGCAGGAGACTGCTTTAACGGAGCTTTTATTCATTCAACATTAGATTCTCACTCTATAACAGACTCTTTAAGCTATGCAATAGAGGCTGCCTCATATTTAGTAGAAACTGGAAAATACCCAAATGCATTACATATCTCAAAAAGAATAAATAGCTAAACAATTAGTGAATACTATAGCCAATACATGGAAGTTTGTTACTACAATGTCACTTAAAGTTGAAGATTCAAAGGAATACAAAGAGATTCACAAGAGAGTAGAACTTCTGCAACTCTTGAAACAATATTATGGTTCAGGCGCAAACTTCTATGATTTTGATACAGGTGATCTTCCTTTACGTGAATTAATAGCTTTTATGTCTGATGAGGGATATCCTAGACGTTTACCTGAAACGGAACATGTTCTCAAAAGAGTTGATGAGGAAATAATTACTTTAGAGAATAAGAAAAAGCAAATGAGATTACAGGAAATGGAATCCAGACACTTAAACTCTTTGCTAATAATAACTTCATGGACTAAACTAATAGGAACTCAAAACAAAGGTGTTTTTCTGAGTAAACCTGTACTTGATTTGAGAAGAGATACAATCGTAATGTTAACTGATGAAACTCAAACATTTAAGGAGCTTACAGATGAACGTATTGCAGTCATTTTTGGTCCTGGTATTTATTACTCTGAATTTTCTGTTGATAGTGGGAATTATTTAGAAGACTCTTTTGAAATAAATGGTATATGTTTGCCTTTGAATCTTCTCGGAAAAATCTATACTGCAGATAAGATTTATCACTCAGATAAAATTGATGCAACTATTACAGAAGTATCAACTATTTTGCCTTTCCATATTATAGAGCAAGAAGAGACAGTACAAACCTATGTTAAGGGGATCATCAGTAGAAATGTTTTTTTACCTAACAAAGTTGCCCTTGAGAAGTTCAATCACCATATTCTTGAAGGTGGTTCCTATCCTGTAGCTGAAGGATTTAAAATAATGTCAGCTCATCCTCTTTGGTATAATAAATTATTAGTTGAACCTGACTATGAATTAAGAACTGGAAGTGGGAAGAAAGCTTATAGTACAGCTGGAATCGGGTCACTATCAGGGATGGTTCATAAATTAAAACCAATCATATTTTCTTCCCCTTCAAAGGAAAGAGAGCAATTGGAACGAATTGAAGAAATTGTTAAACAATATAGAGAATTGGGATTTCAGCTACTAAAAAGTTGGATACCATCCTATTAATTTAGAGTACTTCTACAGCTGCCATTGTTTCAAAAGCTTTTTTCTCAATTATTTCCAGATTTTCTTCACATTTATAATGTAATGCTAGTTTTTCTAAACTCGTTATAGGAAGTTTCTTCTTTGTTTGTAGATCTATTTTCTTTGAAATTATTTTTAGAATGACATCAAATTCATATTCTATTTCTTCTTTCTTCTCACCAAAAGCAATAATCATTATATTTATACATGAATCTTTAATTCCAAGAAAGTTTATCGCGTTTGATATCTGCCTTTTTCCTGAAAGCCGCAACAAAAATTCTGTTGTGAAATCTCTAGCAATGTTTTTCTCTCTTTGAAATGCTTTTTTAGTGTGATTTAAGGCAGCTATGATCTGCTTTTCACTAACAATGAATGTTGGGTCTAATATCTGCAAATGAACATTATCCTTCTTCTGTACTTTTATGAGTTCGATTACCATTTCTGAGTTGAAAGGTTGGGAAGTAGAAAAAACAGAATATTGGTATTCAAAGCTACCAAGATTACTCATGATTTAACCTACAACTCCTTAGGACCTCTGATAATGTCTAAAATCATTTTTTCCATATCAATGGGTTCAAAATCTGATGTTGCTAATTTGACAGCAGCAGTCAGTTTACTTTCAGTAGAAGAATGTATTTCAAAAAGAACGTCACCTTTTTGGAATCTATCTCCTCTTTTTACTTTAAGAACAACTCCTGCAGTTTTATCAGCAGGTGCTCCTGCTTGTCTAGCTATTGTTGAGATAGGGGCGCTATCTATTGCATATACAACACCTTCACTCTTTGCTTCTATAGTGTCAATATAGGGTGCTTGTGGGATATCACTTACTTTAATATTCTCGTCTCCGCCTTGAGCTGTTACAATTTCTTTGAACTTTTGTAGTGCTTTTCCACTTCTCAAAATATCTTCAGCATACTCAAAACCATATCCTCGAGGACACCAATTGTGAGCTTCAAGAATTATACCCGACAATGAGAGAGCTTTTCTCATCAAATCAGCACTTCCGCTTTGATCTGTTAAAATTTGAAGAGCATCTTTTGCTTCTAATGCTGGTCCAATCATACTTCCAATAGGTTTGTCTCCAGGACTGATTATACAATCGAGTTTGATTTTTAAAGCATAAGCTAACGAAATGAATAAACTACCCACCTGTTGTGCATTTTCTCTGTGAACTACTTTAGCTCCCTTACCTGTTGGTAAATCAATAAGAACATATTCGGAACCAGCAGCTATTTTTTTGGCAATAATACTAGCGACCATAAATTCCTTGGGATCGATTTTTACCTTTTCAAGGACAGCAATAATCTTATCTGATACGTCTGCTAAACCTACAGTTTCACCACTAACTATACAACCCCCTGTGGTATCAACAACTTCTGTCATTTCTTCTAGCGTTAATTCACAAGGCATAAGCAATTCAACAGCATCTATAGTTCCTGCTGGAGATGTAATTGCTCTTGTTGACACTTTTGGAATTGTTAGTCCTGATGCCGCTAATATAGGTACCATAATAGGTGTTATTCTATTACCTGCAATTCCTCCAATACTATGTTTGTCAACTACAGGTTTTTTCTTAACATTTAGAATTTTTGAATTATTGATTATTGCTTTAGCAACTGATGTTGTTTCTTCTAAAGTTAAACCTTGAACCTGAAATAATGACATCAGTACAGCAATTTGTGTTGGATGCATTAGATTCTTATCAATTGATTCAAAAATTGCTTCTATTTCTTCTTCTTGGAGAACATCTCCCTTCATCTTCTTATGGATCAGAAGAATTAAATTCTCACTGGTTAGTTCTTTTAGAACTATTTCATTACCTTTCTGAATACCGTGTTCTTTTGCTAGTTTTCCAGATATCCCTACAGTGTTTTCGGGATATTTGTCACTAGTATATACTTTTAATCCTATGTTAAAAGGAGAAATCTCAATTAGTTGCCCTGGTAAAATATCATACTTATGGGCTAAAGCAGAATTAATTAACATATATTCTGGCTCTGAATCTAATATATTATCTATTCTTACAACTAATTTTATCACTTTAATACCACCAGATTCATTATCTATCTTAAAGATTATGAGGTTCAAGGCATATAATAAGCATTGTGTCCTTGTAAAAAATATATTAATTAAGCTTAATTGTCTTACCCGTAATAATTATTAATCATTTGTTTTAAAGTATTATTAGAAAATGTTTAGTGACACAAATTCAGAAAAAAAAGAAGCAAAAGAAAAGGATGAAAAACCATTCAAATGTACTGGATGTAAAACACTTTTAAGCAAGAATGATGAATTTTGTCCTAACTGTGAAAGAATAAACCCCAAATATCTAACTGGATGATTGAAACATTAAGAAAATATTATATATTGCACAAAATCATATTTCTATAGGTGCGCTTCATGGCAGATATTCCACTTCCTCCTAGCAAAAATAAATCAGAAGATGACGATACAGGTGCTGATTGTGAAAAATTCGAACCTATAATGGGAGGATACTGTAAATATTTCGTTACAAAAACTGGAGAGTGCATGATTAAATTCAGCTTATGTGATGGTTTTGGAGTTTTAAAGAAAAAATGAAAGTAGCTTATTTTCTAAGTAGCTGATCTAAGTCGTTACTAACTTCTTTTACATTTGCTACAATTCTATTTTGTCCAGAACCTTTTGTTCCATCAGTGTCTATAGTTGATGATGTTAAAAACAATGGTTTGAAGAATTCTTTAATCATTTGTTTTCCGTCACCTAAAAGGCAGGAGCAAGTTCCTATGTATTTTTCACCCTCAACTCTTCGTACTCTGAAGAAGCTGACGTGATTTGAACGATCTCTCCAGATAATAAGATTAGCAGTGAGGTAAATATTATCTCGAATAATGTGTCCTAAATAAACATTTGAATCTAAGCCAAGTTCATACAACTCTGTATTTGACTGTTTTTCAAAGTTTGTTAGAACCATAATTTTTGTGTTTTTAGATAATTGTTCATACCTTTCTAATGGTATTTGATTTGTAGATTCTTTGATGATGAAAGTATAAGATCTATCTCTTCTTAGTGTGTAAGCAGCTTGATATTCTATCATTGCAGATGCTAATTCCAAGAGTAAGGGGGCTTCTTTCTTGTTTAATTCAAACTTATCAATTGATTGAATTGGTACTTTTGACTTTGCTAAAAGACTACATACAAGAACGCCTATCAAATCATGTGATAGAGATCCTGCTACAATGCATCCTGAAGAGAGAAGAATTGCTGGAAGCTGATTTAAAGGTATGTTCTTTTTCTCAGCTGATTCTCTATTTTTACTTACTTGATGAACGATTAGTTTAACTTCTTGTGTTTTTAGAGCACTAATAACTGCTGTAAGAAACTTCAACGTAGGTTGACAGTGATCACAATGCTCATCATGAATATAAATTTCTATTTCCATTTTACCCCAACATCTAATCAATAAACGAATACATAGAGATTTGAAGGATTAATATAAATATTGCCGTTCTATTGAATTTATTCTCTACTTTTTCTTATACAAATATCGATCATGGTATTTTTCTTTAGCCAATTCGATTGCCTCATCGGCATGCGAAAAACAATCCAATCTTCTTTCAGGAATTGGATCCCATCCTCTTCCATCACTATTTTCAGCAAGTAGTAAATGTTTCCACATTTGTTCAGTTATCTCACTTTCGGGCAAATGAGCAAAATACCAACGAGCTTCCCAGCACAACCTTTCAAGTTTCTGATTATCTTCATCTTTAGTCCAAATGTCTAATCTTCTATCAGGAGCCCAACTTCCTGTTTTCAAATATCCGAGATCTTTTGGTTTGTTATCTTTTAGATATTTAGAAGGTAAAATCATCTGATTATCTTGAATCTTTATCATTTTTTCAAGGAAATTCCTTAGATGTTTTTCTGTAGGAAGTCTTCCTTCAACAAAACTTCGATAACCAAAGAATTCGATATCAGTTCCATAAGGTATAACTAATCCAGGATCATTCCTGAATTTTGTAAGATTTTTAATTGCTTTTTTAGGTTTAAGAAAAGGAAATTTCAATAAACATGCAGCAGAGAAAATACTCCATGCTTGGGGAATCTTCAATCCTGTGATTGTACCTTTAACACCTTTCAATTCAACTGGAAAAAAATTAGATTTTCTTGCATATCTTTTAAGACCTCTTGTAGCCTTTCTATACTTGAAAAATTTATGAAATATTCCTTTCGCTTTCATGAATTCTATAATGTAATGTGAAGCAGAATAATAAGGGATATTGTACTCGTTTGAATCATTAAGTAAAGGAGAACTTAATTTGTATAATTCTTCGTCAATAAAAGTATACGAGAAATCAAAACTTTTGAGAACTCTAGGGATTAGTGGGTCATAAGCTAGTTCGGGCAACCAAAACCCTCTAGGTTTATAATTTAATGTGGATTCTAGTATATTGTTATTGAATTCAATTTGTTTCTTCATATCAGTTATTGGTAGTAAGGGGAATATTGGGTGTGAATATCCACAACCTGTCAGTTCAAATTTGCCTTGATCAATTCCTTCCTTAAGTAAATCAATAACTTCAGGATAACTATTTTTCAATATCTCCAAAGTAACTCCTGTGAAATTTAGAACAACCTCAATTTTAGGGATATCTAGAAGAGTTGATAGGACTGGAATATAGCTCAGTTTTACTACTTGAGGTATTTCACTTATAGGTATTTCTGCATACTGCAGATTTGCATGCAAAACAATTGTTGTATACACAAGAGGAAACACTAAATTCAAAATATAAACGTTTTGGGAGGAAAAAAACTTGAAACTTTGTGAGCTTGGAAATGTCCGAAGATATTAAATATGGCAATAGACGTTCTAAAACAATGAGTCATAGAGAAATCAGAAAAAACCCGTTTACTGGTGAATATATTATATATTCAGAAGCAAGACAAGTAAGACCAAATAGAAAAAAGGATTTTTGTCCCCTATGTTCTGGTTCTCCTGAAGTTCCAGAATTTAGAGAATCTGTAAGAATTCCAAATAAATTTCCAGCACTAGATGCAGAGGGCGACACTCGAAAATTTAGTTCAGGAAAATTTCAGATTAAGATGGGGAGTTATGGTAAATGTGAAATTGTTGTATATACAGACAACCACAATGCTAAGTTTATTGATTTATCAACTGAGGAAATTTTCCAAATTTTTAATTCGTGGATGGAAGCTACTAAAGAATTAAGCATAGATAATAATATCAAATATATACTACCTTTCGAAAATTATGGTGAGGATGTAGGAGCAACACTTATCCACCCTCATGGACAAATCTATGCATTTCCAATGATTCCAAATATGATTCAGAAAGAATTTGATTCAATTAAGAAATATAGAGAAAAGGAAAAATCTTGTATGGTATGTAATTACATCGTAGAAGAACAAGAGAAAGAAGAGAGAATTGTATTTCAAGATAATAATCTAATAGCTTTTGTTCCATATTTTGCAAGGTATGCTTACGATGTGTTTGTATATCCAAAACGGCATGTTAATTTTCTTCATCAGTGTACAAAATCCGAGACGAATTCTTTCATCTCCATTATTAAGCAAACAATTATCTCGCTAAATGATATTTTCGAGAAAAATATCAGCTATTCACTTTCATTACATCAGAGTCCCTTGAATACACAAGGATCTAATATGTTCCATCTTTATTTTAAAATTCATACACCCCAAAGAAATATCAAATCGCTGAAATTACTGGGTGCAGTTGAAACTAGCACGATGACCTACATTAATGGAATGTTACCAGAAACCGCTGCTAGTAGACTTCGAGAAAAAATGTCATAGATTCATTCTGTTAACCCTGTTTTTATGACAATTATTTTTTCAAGAAAGAGCTAATTTCCCTTTTAGGCTTTTAGACAGATTGTAACTAGAACCTCTATTTTTTTCGAACTCCTTGATTTGGGTGGATTCTAAAACAATACTTATATTATGTTTAAACAGTAACTAAGAGTAGACAATAAATGGAGGTCTAAAATGAAAAATAAGGCAATTATGGGTTCAGCCTTGTTGGGTTTAACAATTGTTCTACTAACATTGAGCGGGTCAGTAACTCAAGCTCAAATAGTAGCTGAACAAAGTGTACTCGACACAAGTGCTATGAACCTTGTTTTTGTAGAAGAAATGCGAATAATCGC
>JAUWEG010000071.1 GCA_030608385.1 Candidatus Heimdallarchaeota archaeon | reverse complement strand
GGAACTGAGTTTGAAGGGATGGCACCTACATATCTTTACGACTATGATTGGTTTGGTGCGAATAATTTAAGATATGACAAAGGCATAGCAAATAAGGTTGCAAGTACACTGATAGATGATCCTGAAATAGGTTTAGTATATGCATGGTTACCAGGTGTTGATAGCATCGGTCACTCTGCTGGACCTGAATCTGCTTCGGTTAAACAAGTTATTGATTTTTCAGTTGATATAGCTCTAAGAACGTTTTTTGAAAAACTAGAATCTGCAGGTTTGCTTGAGGAAACAGTTGTTATAATAGAATCTGACCATGGTATGGCTGCTGTAACTGACAGTTATTATTTCTTAGAAACAAAACCATTCTTTATAGATGCTGTAACAAATACAGGAATTACTCCTTACATTGCACATGATGCAGCATTCGAACTTCTGTACTTCATAGATGAAACAAACACAACAAAAGTAGAGGAATTTGCAGGATATCTTAAAGGACAAGATGGAATTCAAGCTGTCTTTATCAATGAAGAACACAGTAGCATAAATATTGACAATCCAGCTAGAGGTGTAAACATATCTGTATGGTTAGAACCTGGAAGATCAAGGCATTTTGGTTCTCCATATCTAGGAATGCATGGTTACCTCAACAATAACACTGACATGAGAGGAATATTTTTAGCTGCAGGACCAGGAATTGCTAAAAATAGTGCAATAGGTGGAATCGATATGATAGATATTGCCCCTACAGCACTAGATATACTAGGGATTGAATCTGGTTTTGCTTCTGATGGATCTGTTCTTTCATCTATTTATGGTACTAGAACTGAAGCGTTTTCTTATCCAGATATGTATGGCCCCACAATCACAACAATAACACTCAACCCTGCTGAACCAAGACAAGGATTAGATAATGTTATTGAAGTGAAGGTAAACGAATTTGGGACAATAGTAAGTGCAGAAGCTGAGATAACTATAGATAATGGAACTGTAAGAACAATTGATTTAGAGGATATTGGTAGCAACAACACATTCTTTGGAACTATGGGTGATTTCGTAGAAGGACAGGTGGTATCAGTTATTGTTACAGTTGAAGACTCAATAGGTTTCCAAGCAATTGGAGATACTGTAATATTTACAGTTAATGCTCCTCAGAAAACGAGTTATAGCCTAATCTCTCTATTATCATTAGTTTTTGTAATTCCGTTTGTTTATAGAAGAAAGAGAAAACAATAATTTCTCTTTAACTTTTTTCCTTCAAAAATAAAGCAATATATACTAGTGTGTCACACTTTATAATGATATTATGAAATTCAGAATAATTTTCAGGGGAGTGTTAACTTTAGCTTTCCTTTGGGGTTTAGTTTATGCAGTTGCAATTGGAACTATGTTAATAGTCTTCTACATTGGAGAAATAACAGTAGTATCAAAAACATTTTCAATAGTTCTTTTACCAATAATAATAGCAATTGCAATAATATCTATCCAGTTTTTAATCTCTCCTTGGCTTCTAGATTTAAGTTTCAGATGGTTACATAAAATGACATGGATTGATCCTATGCAATTACCTCCACATTTGGCACAATTTATATCAGATCAGTCTCAATTGCAAGGGCTTTCAATCAAAAAAGTAGGAATGATACACGACCAAAATCCTACAGCTTTAACTTATGGACGTTTTAAAAAGAATGCTAGGCTTGTTTTGTCAGATGGTATTATTAATCTTTTAACACCAGAAGAACAAATAGCTGTTGTTGGTCATGAATTAGGACATATTGCCCATCGAGATTTTCTCTTTATGACTATTGCTGCTGCAGTACCAATGATTCTTTATACATTCTATATATTTTCACGAGGTTTTATGAGAGTAGGATTAATCTCGGGTGGGGATGACAGTAAAGCTGCTGCTGGAATTGCTGTTGCTGCTATAGTGACCATGGTTGTTTCTTACCTGTTTTATATAATCAGTCAGTTTCTAGTTATGTTTCTAAGTAGAATTAGGGAATATTACGCAGATAGATTTTCCGGACAAGTAACCAGAAATCCTGCTGCGCTTTCAACGGCTCTGGTAAAGATTGCTTATGGTATGGTACAATCTCAAGCTCAATACGCACAGACTATGAATGATAAAAATGTTGATAGAAGATCCAGAACCAGAGCTTATAGAAGATATGGTTTTACTAATGCTACAAGATCATTAAACATCTTTGATATCAATGCAGCTAGAGGTTTAGTAATGACCGCTTATGCTCAATCTCAAGTTGGTGATATTGACCCAAATATGGTCGTAAAAGCTGCGGCATGGGATTTAGAAAGTCCTTGGGGTGGTTTCTTAGAACTTCAGTCTACTCATCCACTTGCTGCCAAAAGATTACTAGCTCTTGATGATTTAGCAGAAGAAATGGGTATGAAAAGAGCATTTCCAGATCTGGGTGATGATCAAATAAGGGAATCATTATGGGATGAGTTTCTGGTTGATCTCTTCTTGATGTATATTGCACCTGCTTTAGTCTTCATCTTACCTGGAACAATAGCAATTTTCTATGCATTTGGACTCTCTCAGTACACCTCAAATAATTGGGTGTGGATTGGACTTGGTTCTGGTTTCGCATTAGCTGGATTATTATGGGTTTGGAGAACAAGAATCAAATTTCCTCAGCTTGGTGAGGAACTACCTCTCATTTCTATAATGGGTGCAGTTACTGATGTATCAGATGATGGATATGCCGAGGCATCTCCATTTAGAGGAAAACCAATTCATTTGCAAGGAACAATAATAGGTCGAGGGCAACCTGGTTACTATTTCAGTGAAGATGTTGTACTACAAGATCCTTCAGGAATTATAACTTTGGATTATAATCCTTTATTTGGGTTCATGAGATGGTTTACCGCTCTCTTTAGAGTCGAGCGTCTGATTGGATCTCAAGTTACAATTGAAGGATGGTATAGACGAACACCAAGACCTGTGGTTATGATCAAAAGGATGTATACTCTTGATGGTGGTACCAAATTCAGCTCAAATAAAAATGTTTTCAGTTGGATAATCGCAGGGGCACTATTCATAGCAGCAATTGTGTGTATATTTTATGGTATTCCAATTTCATAACTGGATAATACCTCATCCTCTTCTTCTTTTTCTTTTTTTTTTGACCATCATTAGTTTATCTAGCTTTGCTTATATAAACTCAGAAAAAAGTATTAAAAAAGACTATATGACACAAAAAACATTATAAAGACAGAATTTGAGTCGTTTTCAATTCTGGTGAAATTAATGGCTAGTGAAGAAAAAAAGACTAAAGTGGCAGTCAAAAAAGAAACTCCTGAAAAAGCCGAGGAAGAAGTGGAAGAAGTTAAGGAAGAAACTCCACTAGAGAAATATAAGAAGGCTGGAGAAGTCGCAAAAAGCATTTTACACAAACTAAATGAAATGGTTAAACCTGGGATTAAGGCTTTAGATTTGTGTGAAACAGCTGATAAGATGATTGCTGATGCAGGTATGAAACCAGCATTTCCTCTGAATGTTGCCATAAATAATCATGCAGCCCACTACGCTTGTACTTGGGAAGATGAATTAATTATCAAAGAAGGCGATGTTGTAAAGCTTGATGTTGGTGTTCATCATGACGGTTTTATTGCTGATACCGCATTTACTGTAGCTTTTGATGATGTTCATAAGGATCTGATTAAAGCCAGTAAAGAAGCCACTGAAACCGCAGTAAAGGTAATCCGTGTTGGTGGTTATACTGGCAAACTTGGTGATTTAATTGCTAACATAATTGAAGGATATGGTTTTACAACAGTTAAAGATCTAGCTGGTCACCTTCTGATGCAATATAGGGTTCATGGACCTAAAACAATTCCTAATGTATCTGGTAGAAAAGGAAATCTAGTTCTGCAGGATGAGGCTTTTGCCATAGAAACATTTGCAACTACAGGATCAGGTGATTCTCATCAAGATCGAACAAAATTAAACATTGTAAGACTGGCAGAAGGGAGGTTTCCACTAAGAACCGATGCAGCTAAACAAGTAAGGCGATTATTGGATAAAGAATATTTCAGACTTCCAGTAGCTACTCGATGGATCTATAAGGAAATTGGTACAGCAAAAGCTAAGATGGGGATCAGAGAACTAATTCAAGCAGGAGCACTTTATCAATATCATGTACTTGCTGATAATGCAGGTTCATTTGTGAGTCAGCACGAGCACACAGTTTACATGACTCCAGAAGGTCCTATTCAAACAACTTAATTCTCTTTCCTTTTTATTTTAGTTATTTCCATTTTAATGAAAACTTATTTCCAAAATAACCCTTTTTCTCAATGAAAAATAATTATAAACAAGTTGGAAGTATCTTTATCTGAAGTGTACTATAATGGGTTTTGTGCTAGAATCACTTTATCTTTTTTTAGTAATAGCCTGCGTAGTATACTTCGTTGTTTTAGTCCAAAATAGTAAGAATGGTTGGCAAACAATTGAGATTAAGGATGATGATCTTCCACTAGTTAGTATAGTAGTACCTACCTTAGAAGAGGAAACTAACATAGAACGTTGTCTTGAAAGTTTGCTAAAGTTAAATTACCCAAGAAAAGAAATTATTGTGTCTGATGGTGGTTCTCAAGACAGAACAGTAGAAATAGCAAAGAAGTTTTCAGTTAAGATAGTAGTTGATTCTCATCTTCCCAAAGGATGGATAGGTAAATCATATGGGTGTCAGATTGCGTATAAAGAAGCAAATGGTGATATACTTCTATTTACAGATGCAGATACATATCATTCTCCTCAATCATTAAAAATAGCAGTTAACCATCTATTAGCAACTGAAAGTGATTTGTTTTCATTATTTCCCTACCAGAACGCAAAACGTTGGTATGAATACCTTCTCAGTTTCTTCTACTTCTTGAGCTTCTTAGGAGGAGGACCAATTAACAATATCAATAATCCATATGCAAAGGATTCAGTAATGGCAAGCGGCCAATATATGCTATTTACACGAGAAAGCTATAACAAAATTGGAGGTCACGCAGCTGTAAGTAAATCTTTAGTTGAAGATTTAGCTTTAGCTCGATTGTGTAAAGATAAAGAAATGAGATTAAACTTCAAAGAATCAACATCTCTCGTTTCAACTCGTATGTATCCTAATGGATTTTCTGATTTCTTTAAAGGGTTTAGAAAATCAATTTATGAGGGTTTTTGGCTATTAAGTAAATTTAGACTAATGTTCATTATCTTGTGGTTAATTTATATGCTTGTTTCTCCCTATTTCTTAATTCGTTATTTACTGATTCCCGACAATTGGTTATGGTGGAATTATACTATAGGAATAATCATCAATGTAGCCTTATATCTTCTTTATGCTATAATTCTTTACATATACTGGAGAAAGAAAGGTAGCTGGAATTTCATCATTTTCCTATTTTATCCTATAACAATGCTCATAAATCTAATAATAATTCTAGTATCCTTCTATTACGGTTTTAGAGGGATTAAATTCTCTTGGAAAACCAGATATTATGATACTGAAAAGAGTTCCTCAAAATGAATATTTCTAAGATTCTAGTCTTTTTTTCATATCTGATTATTCTCTGTCAATAAAATATTTAAATAAGCTATTATATTTTATAGGCAACCACTACTGTTGGAGTGACAAAGGTGCATTGGGTAATTGAATCACTATACCTATTCTTAGTGATTGTCTGTTTTGTATACTTCTTTGTATTAGTCCAAAATAGTAAGACTAGTTGGCAGATTCTTGATTTAAGGGATGATGAACTGCCATTTGTATCAATTATCGTTCCAACATTAGAAGAAGAAAACAATATCTCTAAATGCCTCAACAGCGTTACTAAACTTGATTACCCTAAATATGAAGTCCTTGTGGTTGATGGAGGATCAAAAGATAAAACTGTTGAAATAGCAGAATCTTTTGGAGTTAAGGTCTTAGTAGATGCAAATCTACCAACAGGATGGATAGGTAAGTCATACGGGTGTCATATAGGTTATTTGGAAGCAAAAGGTGATGTAATTTTGTTTACAGATGCAGATACCAAACATGCACCAGAATCTCTTAAAATCACTGTTTCCCATCTATTAGGTTCTGATGTTGCGTTGTTTACAATGTTACCATATTTAGAAGCCTACAGATTTTATGAGTTCTTTCCAAGCTATCTCTATTTTCTTAGTTTCCTCTGTGGAGGTCCTAGAGAAGATGTAAACAATAGATATGCCAAGAATTCTTTTATGGCTTCTGGTCAATATATGTTATTCACAAGAGAGGGATATGAGGAACTAGGTGGCCATACATCGATAAGTAGTTCTTTAGTTGAAGACGTTGCTCTAGCTAAACTCGTTAAAGAAAAAGAGCTAGGTTTAAGCTTTACAGATGGAACAAAATTAGTTCAAACTAGAATGTATCCTGATGGCTTTGGTCAGTATTTCAGAGCCTTTAGAAGAGCTATTTGGGGAGGTATAGTAACTCTAACTCCTTGGAGAATCTTCTTTATGATCTTGTGGTTGATTTATTTTATACTAGCTCCAACATTTATGATTCAATCATTCTTTAGTAAAGGACCTTATTTCATTTGGGCAAATTATACAATTGGCATAATAGTTAATACAGGATTGTATCTAGCATATGCTGCAACTTTTTACTTCTATTGGCGCAAGAGAGGAGATCTTAAGTGGTATTTGGCTTTATTCTTCCCAATTACACAAATAGCCAATTTCATTGTAATCGGAGTAGCCATTTATTTTGGATTACGTGGCAAAAAAGTCTCTTGGAAAGGAAGATATTATTCAACTCAAGGAACTGAAACTCTTAAGAAGCAACAAAAAAAAGATTTAACAGATAAGAAAGTCCCCACTGTTAAGAAAATAGAAAGAACAGTTGACTGATTCACCTAAAAATTTTTTTAAGTCCAGTCCATGTTTAAGATTATGAAATTTGTTTTGAGCATAGATCAAGGTACTACAGGTACTAGAGCTATGATTTTTAACAAACGTGGTGAAGGGATAGCTAAAGACTATGTTGAGCATGAACAATTTTATCCTAAACCAGGATGGATTGAACATCATCCTACAGAGATTTGGGAAAAGACAAAGATAGTTATGAGAAACGCTCTAGATAAAGCAAAAATTACCTCTGAAGAGATATGCTCAATTGGAATAGCGAATCAAAGAGAAACCGTTGTTGCATGGAATACAAATACAGGTTTACCTTTGCATAAAGCTATAGTTTGGCAGTGTAGACGAACTGCTGATATGTGCTCTCAACTGAAAGAAGAAGGATTTTCAGCTTTGTTTACCAACACAACTGGTCTGGTATTAGACCCGTATTTTTCTGGTACCAAAATCAAATGGTTATTAGATAATTCCTCTAAAGTCCAAGATGCCTTGAAATTCGGAAATCTTGCAGTAGGCACAATCGATAGTTGGTTAATTTGGAACCTAACAGGTAAGAATTTAACAGACTATTCAAACGCTTCAAGAACCCTATTATTCGATATTCATAAAGGTCTCTGGAGCGAAGAGCTTCTAGAAGTTTTGGATATCCCTTTGCACATTTTACCAGAGGTTAAGCTAAGTAGTGATAAGGAAATTTATGGGCATACCAAAGATGGAATATTTGAAAGCTCAATTCCTATTGCTGGTGTTGCAGGTGACCAACAAGCAGCTTTGTTCGGTCAAACTTGTTTTAAGGCGGGTTCTATTAAGAATACTTACGGAACAGGTAATTTCATGTTACTGAATACTGGTTCAAAGCCAGTTAAGTCAGACAGTGGATTATTAACGACAATAGCTTGGAAAATAGATTCTGATATACAATATGCCCTTGAAGGAAGTGTTTTCATCACTGGAGCAGTTATTCAATGGTTAGAAGAAGGAATTAGGATCTTAGAAAATAAATTGGACCTTGAGCGAATTATGAATGAGCTACCAAATACAGAAGGTGTTTTCTTTGTTCCTGCTTTTGTTGGATTAGGAGCACCACACTGGGATGCATATGCTCGTGGAATGATCATAGGCTTAACAAGAGGTACTACTCGAGACCACATAATACGAGCAGCTATGGAATCAATTTGCTATCAGTCAGAAGACATCTTCGAGCTGATGAAAAAAGATTCAGGATTATCTATAGATGTACTCAAAGTTGATGGCGGAGTAACTAATAATTCTCAACTATTACAATTTCAATCTAACATTTCCAATGTTACTGTTCAAAAATCAGTAATAAATGAAACAACAGCGCTTGGGGCTGCATATCTAGCAGGTTTAGCTGTTGATTACTGGACTAGTTTAGATGATATAAGTCAAAATTTTCAGGTGGAAAAGGAATTCTTACCCAATATGAACCAAAGTGAAAGAGATTTACTGCTTCAAACATGGAAAAAAGCTCTAGAACGATCAATGAATTGGAGTGAGGTTTAGTTAACTGTATTTTCCTTTGCTTTAGGGAGTGTCTATATAATTTTGTTTTCCTTTAAACAATACGTCTTCCGACAATATTTGGTAAATCTAGTATTCCATTATTGGATTAAATTAACTTTTTCCTTAATCTATTAACCACGCTCTAGTTTCAAAAGAAAAATTATCTATTTATAATAAATTGTGCCTTGCTAGATAAACGTCTAGTAAAATATTTTGAAGAAAGACTCTGCTAATATTCTAGTTGTAAGATTTTTCATAAAACTACTATTGAATAGTAATTGGCGGCTTGAAATTAGGGTTTACACCTTTTAGGTCTGTCTATTCTATACTATGGTTATAATGATTAAAGGTTTCTTTATACTTTTGTCCATAAGCTTATACTAGTAAGCTCTTAATGAAATATAGAATCAAATACCTTAGTGACCAAATTAATCTTATCTGAAAGAAGAAGATTCTTATCTTCAACAAATATTTACTTTATACTAACTAATATTTCTTTTAATAAACTAATTATTTGTTTAATAAACGTATTACAAAACATTTTTTAAGTTACTTCATATAACTCAATAACGACTCTTAGAGAAAGGGGTAAAAGGTTGACAACTCTGTACGATTATATTGGGGATAACGATAAAAAGGTCGAAGAGGAAAGAATAAAAGAAGAACAATCTTATAATGCTGTTCTTACCAAAATTCACAAACAGAAGCTCTTAAACATTAATTTTACGGGATTTGATGGGCGATTATCTGATCTGATAGATGGGATTAGAACCATTCCCAACTACAACAATCTTAAGGGATATGTTAGAGAGAACGTTCTTCCAGATAACCCGGAAATTTCATACGAAAAATTATCTTTCAAGACAGGAATACATGAAGGTGTGGCTTTAGTCATTCTTTACGACTTGTATAATGACAAATTAGAAGAAGAACTAAAGGATCTTGATGAAGAAGATATTGATCGTGACTTTCGCTATGATTAAATTATTATTCTACCTGCCATGATTGAGTCGATCACTCAAGGATTTAGGAAGATCTAAATCATTCATTTTCTCTTGAACAGGTTTGTAATCATACTTCAGATGAATCATAGCTGCACTGTATGGATTTGTATTCACAATAGAATAGTATGCTCCAGGTTTTCCATTGCGTGGTTGCCCTACAGAACCTGGATTTAAGAAATTGTTTTTCTTAATTTTAGCTTTAAATGGAACATGTGTATGTCCTACCATCAGAACATTTGTTTTTGTAATCTCAAATGCTTCCTCAAGCATCGTTTTCCATTGTTTATCTGAATAGGTGTCCATATAATCAAAAGTTTTGAATGGAGAACCATGAACTAAATAGATACTATTACTATCTCTTTCAATTGTTTTTCTCCGAGGTAGAGTTGTTAACCATTTCCTGTTTTCAGCATGAATATTATCTTGTGTCCATTGAATCATTGTATATGCGGTTGGATTGAAATAAAACGAAGGTTCGTCTCCAATTACTCCTGCATCATGATTACCTAACATTGAAATTGAGCATTCTTCTCTAATTAGCTCAATACACTCATTTGGAAACGGATAATATCCTACAATATCACCTAAACAGATTATCTCATCGATATTTTTTCTCTTCTGGATGTCTTTTAAAACTGCCTCTAAAGCATAGATGTTTGAATGAATGTCCGAAATTACAGCTATTCTTGGCATGAGAAGACCTCCAAATTAGTAAATGTTGGCACACTTTTTAAGTTCTACTCAAAGATGAACCAACAAATCGTAGTTTTAGATATCTTTGAAAAGCATTAATTGATTGATTAATATAATTTGCGCTACTGAATAATAGTTCTGAAAAGTAGTAAAACTTTTCAAGATTGTGGAAATCTTATAGTAATGAGTTTAGCAACTAAAATAGGCAATATAACAATTAGAAATCCAATGATACTAGCTTCTGGAGTTTTAGGGACGACTTATTCCACTCTAAATCGAATGTATGAAGCTGGTCTTGGAGCAGTAATAACAAAAAGCATTGGAGCTAAATCTAGAGCTGGTAATCCAAATCCTAGTGTTTTTGCACTAAATGAAATTCGAAGTGTGATTAACTCAGTTGGATTGGCAAATCCAGGATACCAAATCTTTAGAGAAGACATTGAAATTCTAATGAAGAACTCTACTCCTACCATTGTTTCAATATTTGGTGAGAATAAGGAGGAATTTAAGGAAGTTCTTGAGGGGTTAAAAGATCTTTCTGTTCTAGCCTTTGAATTGAACTTCAGTTGCCCTAATACTGAGATGGGAGGAGCACAAATTGGAACAGATCCTGATTTGGTTTATGAAATTGTTAAGGAACTAAGGGTAAAAACCAAAACACCTCTATGGGTTAAATTAACTCCAAATGTATCAGATGTAATAGAAATTGCATCTGTTGCGGTTAAAGGAGGATGCGATGCTTTAGTTGCAATAAATACACTGAAAGCTATGGTTATTGATATTCACACTAAACAACCAATTCTAGGGTATAAGAAAGGGGGCTTATCTGGTGCCGCAATAAAACCGATTGGAATAAGATATGTGTATGATCTTTACGAGCATTTTGGGGATAAAATACCTTTGATAGGCGTAGGAGGGATTTTTAGAGGAGAGGACATAATAGAATATCTTTTAGCTGGAGCTTCAGCTGTAGAAATTGGAACTTCTCTAGGCGTTGCATATCCCGAAAATATGATTAGATTTTTCCAGATGAAAATAAAGAAGTATATGAAGGAACAGCAATTTGGTTCTATTAATGAAATGACCGGAGGAGCGCACAGATGACGAAACAAACCCTTCCTAATGATAAACCAATTATGGGAAAAATAGTTGAAAAGTGGGAAGAGTGCTTTGAAACTTATTGCTTTAAAATAAAACTACCAGTTAAAGTTCAAGGAGCTAAACCAGGACAATTTGTCATGCTGTGGGTTCCAGGTGAAGATGAATACCCAGTAGGAATTGCTGGATTAAAGGATAGCATTCTAGAAGTTGGAATTGCCAAAATGGGTCCAGGAACGGAAGCTATGCATAAGAAAGGAGTTGGAGATTTAGTTGGTATTAGGGGTTTTTATGGTAAATCATTTACTCCTCCAGATGACGTGAACCACCTTTTGATTGGTGGGGGATTTGGTATGACACCTTTAAAATTGCTTACTGAAACACTTATGAGCACTGAGAAAAAGCAAAATATCCATGTTTTTGAGGGAGCTCGATCAGAAGATAGATTAATGTATCTCGAGTGGTTTCGAGATCTTCATAATCAAGGGAAAATTAATTTTCATGCATGTACAGATGATGGGTCCTATGGTTACCAAGGTTTTCCAACTGCTGATTTAGAAATATTCCTTCAAGAATCAGAAACACCATCAGTGATATATGCAGCAGGTCCAGAAAAGATGATGAAAGCAATTTTTGATTTAGGAAGGAAATTTGCTAATGTTATTGATATGCAAATGAGCCTAGCGGATAGATACATGAGATGTGGGTTTGGAGTTTGTTCTAGCTGTGTTGTGGATCCTACTGGTTGGAGGATTTGTGTAGATGGACCTATTTTTAATACAGAAAAACTTGAGAAAATAAGTGATTTTGGGGTCTACAAACGTATTGAAACAGGTGAAAAAAAGAGGATTTAGGAAATTGTAATTCTACAAAATCTTATTGAAGAATGATTTTCCTTTTTATTTTGTATCAGAATAGATTTTTAAAACCTCAAGTTCAACTCTATTCCATTGTTTGATCTTCTCCCAATGTGATCCTATACCGGCTATAATTACTATTTTAACTGGTTTAGCTTCACAATTTCTTACTAAATCTATTAAAGCAGTCAGTGTTGATCCAGTTCTTATTATATCATCTACGATCAGAATTTTGTCTTCAGATCGAATGAATTTAGCATCAACTCCTATCGTTTCAACTCTCCCCTGGGATGTTGATTGTATATCAGCAGTAATGAATTGTGTAGTACCTAAAGGTTTTCTCTTTTTAGCATAGATACAATCAATATTTAGCAGATGAGCTAATGTCATAGCTATTGGAATACCTTCAACTTCAGCAGTAATTATCTTATCTACATCATATGGGATGACCCCGTGATATATTGCTAAAAACAAAATAGCTTTTAGTGTTTTAGAATCATTAAGCAAATGAAGATTAGATATTCGAATGTTGCCATACTCATCTATGTCTCTACTAGTATGATCTGTAATAAGCTGATCAATTGACAAATTGAAACTTACATCTTGAGTAAGTGCTCGTAGAAGTTCATCTTTTAGTTTGGATTTTGGTAAAGCCTTTCCACGAATATAACGTGAAAGATTTGCAATAGATACTTCTACGCCATTTCTTTCCAGTGCTGCTCTCATGCTATCAAGAGTGTCGAATCCTTCAAAGGCTATCTGAAGTAGATTCAAGGTCATTAGTTTCTCTTGAGCGTCTCTATAGCTCTCTGCTGAACTCATTTGAAATAATTCACATATACAAGTATATTTTTGTTGCTGTTGCTTTCAAATAATTTTTCATTAGTTTGTGAATACATTTCTGATAAACAAATTGTTAAATATCCTCATAAGAATCATTTCCTATGGTTTCATCGCAGAATTCATTTCTTCAACGATATCAGAAGATAGTTTCCCAAA
>JAUWEG010000012.1 GCA_030608385.1 Candidatus Heimdallarchaeota archaeon | reverse complement strand
TCAGCTTTATCAAGAGTTTTATTTTTGAAGCTCTCAATGATTTTCATCACTTTGTCTACACTTTTGGAAGGATGACAGTTTTCAACTAATCTACCTATAACACTTGGAGTTCGTATAAACACTCTATCAGGACCTTCACTGTAAAATTTCACAACATCATCTTTATCAACAAAAGTTGTATCTACGGGCAGAGTTTTGAAGATTTGTTGAAGAATTTCCAAATCTAATACTCCTGTACCTAAATCGACCTGTTTCTCATCGACAATTACAGGTTTAATTTCTTCTATTTTAGCGTCGGCAGGAATAACATCAGGAGATAAGGAAAAATATCCAATATCATCAAATTGCTTTCTAACTTCAACCCAATCTGAGTCTTTTAGAAGTTTCATAGCTGTAGGATATAAGATTTTGTTTTCTTTTGGAAAATGACTTGCTAACATTTCTGCTAAACCATGAGCATATAAGTGGAATTTCTCTAGAAAAGTTGGGAAATCATGGTCACCTTTGTTTTTAATTAAACTAATAAGATTTTTCTCCAAATCACGTATTCTATCATGTTCAATCCACATTATCTTGGGAGGTTGAGTTACACCATACTTTTCTAAGTACGAGAATAGAACATTTTCTTCTCTTAGATAATGATTTTCTGATTTTTGTAGAAGATCAACTATATTCTCAATCTCAGTTAATTCATTGATAATTGCAGGAAACTTATCTTTCTTGCTGATTTCTTTATAAATTTCTCTCAATCTATTGACTTTCTCCAGCAGGATTACGTGTTCTTGCATAAGTATGTGAATCGGGTGTCCTTCAGGAGCTAAATCCTGTTCTTCTTCTAGTGTCTCTTGTAGAACCGCTAAATGAACATCACACATATGATGAATTTGTTCAGCAGGCATACCTTCCTTTATAAGCTGCTCCTCAGCTTGAGCAATTTCCAAAGAAGATAAATTTTTAATAACATCTTTAAACTCTTCTTTTACACTTTGAGGATCTTCCCCATCATGCAATTTCTTGATGAGTTTCTTAATAGCTTCTTTATTCTTTATAGATTTTTCACTTACTTTCTCGTGCATTTCTTGTCAACCCAACGTTTTTAACAGTTTGATAGAGCCTTATAGCTACCCTATACGAGCTTTCTTTAGCAAACTCTAAATAAGTATTTAGTTGGACCCAAACTTATATTTTTCGAAATCAAACAAAGAGAGATTTTTTATTGGTCGAATAGAAGATTTTAAATGTCAGTAATTGGGCTGAAAAACGAGATTCAAAGGTGGGTTTTTCCTATGTTTGAAAAAGCTGATAACCCTGATAAAGAAGAAGAATTCATTGAAGTAGATGTAGATAGTGAGCCTGAGGAACAAGTTTCCCAAGAGGAAATAAAGCTCATTCCAGAAGAAGTTGAAAGAAATCATTTATCTGTTGAAATACTAAATCTGGTAAATAATAATCAAGTTGATGAATTGACTGAAATTATCTGGACATTAAACCAAGAATTAAGGAAAGCAAAAATCAAGCAAGACGAGTTTCTTTATGCAGCTCAAAGAGTTCAAGCAGATTTTGAAAATTTCAAAAAGAGAATGCAAAAAGATCAAGAATTCTCCAATTCCCGAATTAAAAGTAGCATTTTGCTAAAACTGACAAACCTATATGAGGATTTAGAGAGAACTCTTACAGTTTTGAATGAGAATGATGATTTGAAATCTTCTAAAGAAGCAATTAAGATGATTTTTAACAATACAAAATCCACTTTCGAAACTTTAGGAATTGAACCGATAAATCCAATTAATCAGATATTTGATCCAAAATATCATGAAGCTCTTTACACAGTTGAAGATGCCAAGAAAACTAATAACCAAATAATAGAAGTTGTGTCAAAGGGATTTATGTTAGAAGGGATTTTACTAAAACCTGCAAGAGTTGTTATTGCTAAACCTCCTCAAAAGAAGAAAGAGGAAGAGGATAGTAGTTAAGTTTTATTTCATATCTTTGTAGGAAATTTTAATTAATGGATTGATAATCAATATGATAATAAAGATTAGAATTAACTTATAGTTTCTATTACAGCTATAATGAATAAACACTTTCAAGGTATTATCATGAGTAAATTAGGTATTGTATCCTATGGTTCGTATATCCCAAAATATCGTATATCTATAGAAGAAATAGCTAAGGTTTGGGATGACGATCCGAATGAAATTATCTCACAATTACAGGTTTTTAGTAAATCAGTTCCTGGACCAGATGAAGATGTAGCTACGATGTCTGTTGAAGCAGCAAGAAATACAATAAGCCGATGGAAAGGGAATCCTCAAGACATAGGTGCAATCTATGTTGGGAGCGAATCTCACCCTTATGCAGTTAAACCAACAGCTACAATTGTCGCAGCAGCTATTGATGCTGAAAAGGAATTAACTGCAGCAGATTTGGAATTTGCTTGTAAAGCTGGAACTGCTGGGATGCAAATGTGTTTTGGATTAGTTAAATCTGAAATGATAAAATTTGGACTAGCTATAGGTTCAGATGACAGCCAAGCTAAACCAAGAGATCCTTTAGAATATACAGCTGGAGCTGGAAGTGCAGCTTTTCTAATTGGTAAGGAGAGAGTTGTAGCGGAGCTAGAGGGGACGTATTCAATCACTACAGATACACCAGACTTTTGGAGAAGAGAAGGAGCAGTATTTCCTTCCCATGGGAATAGATTTACAGGACAACCAGCATACTTCCAACATACTGTTGATGCTTCAAAAGGATTAATGGAAAAACTTGGAACTAAACCTTCAGATTATAATCATGTCACGTTTCATCAACCTAATACTAAGTTTCCACTTACAGTTGCAAAAATGCTTGGCTTTACAGCTGAACAAATAGATAACAGCTTAATATGCAAAAACATTGGAAATGCATATTCCGCTTCATCAATGTTAGGATTAGCACATATTCTTAATAATTCTAACTCAGGAGATAGAATATTTATGACTTCATATGGCAGTGGCGCTGGAAGTGATGCGTTTTCATTTTCAATTACTGATGAGATTGAAGAACTCAAATCATATCCGCTAACAGTTGAATATTATGTGAACAACAAGGAAGAAATTAACTATGGTAAGTATTCTAGATACAAGGGGATATTGAGGTGTTAATATGAGTAAAAGAGAAGTCTATGTTATAGGATATGGCATAACTAAATTTGGTGAGCACTATGAATTGAATCCTAGTTCCAGTGCAACACAAGCTCTATCTAAAGCTATTCAAGATGCAAAAATTAGCAAGGATTTGATTCAGAGTTTATATTTTGGGTCATTGGTTTCAAATAGGAACGATCAGTCTTACATAGGAGCAGAAGCCAGTAGAGAGTGTAATTTGAATATACCGATTACTAAAATTGATGTAGGAAATGCAAGTGGCGCTGGAGCATTTCATCAAGCTTTCATTGCTATAAAAAGTGGTCTTCTAGACTGTATTGCAGTACTAGGTACAGAGAAATTAAGTGATTTTGTCAATAGTAGTACACTAGAGAAAATTCTTGGAGGTACAATTGATTATCTATGGGAATTTGAGCAAGGAGCCACGTTAACAAGTCTGTATGCTTGGATGACTCAAGCTCATATGAAGGAGTTCAATACAACCATGGAACAATTAGCGTCAGTTCCGGTCAAAAACCACAAGAATGGAGTGAATAATCCAATCGCTCAGTTTAGACGTGAAATCTCATTAAAACGATTTCTGGATGCAAAGAGAATCTCAGATCCCATAGGAAGATTTGATCCAGCAACCAACTGTGATGGAAGTGCAGCAGTAGTAATAGCTTCCAAGGAATTTGTGGAAAGCCACTCAGAAATTGAAAAAAAGGTTAAAGTTGTGGGTTCAGCTCAAAGTTCGGATAAAATATCACTTCACCATAGGGAAACCTTATCATCACTTCTAGCAACCCAAATTGCCTCAAAAAAAGCTTATGAAATGGCTCAGATTTCGTCGAAGGATATTAGTATTGCTGAAGTACATGATTCATATCCGATAGGAGAGATTCTAGCCATAGAAGATTTGGGATTCTTCCAAAAAGGAGATGGTGGGAAAGCTACAATTGAAGGAAAAACACAACTTAACTCAGATATTAGTGTAAATACCAGTGGGGGTCTTAAAGCAAGAGGGGATCCTTTCGGTGCAACAGGAATCGCTCAAATTGTTGAAATTATCCAGCAAATGAGAAGAGAAGCTGACAAGAGACAAGTTGATGATATTAAATATGGTCTAACACAAAATGTAATGGGGACAGGAGCAAGTGTTTTAGTGCATATACTTTCAAATATGGAGGATGATAAATAATGGAACCACCCAAAATATGGAGAGAAAGAAGAGGGAAATATCTAGTTTTGGGAATCTTATGTCAGGATTGTAAAAAGAAGAGCTTTCCAATCACTCAATATTGTCCTCACTGCTCTAGTGAAAATATTGCAGAATTGAAACTTGCACAAACAGGGAAAATACTTCATTTTACAAGAGTATCTCAAACCGCAGAAGAATTGATGTTCTATGCACCGTATATAATTGGTCTTGTTGAATTAGATGATGGCATTAAGGTAACTGGACAAATTACTGATACCAAACTTGAGGATCTTACAGAAGGAATGAAAGTTCGAATGGTTTTCAGAACTTTATCAAAAAATGGAGAAGAAGGATTAATCGGGTACGGATTTAAGTTTGTACTTATCTAATCACTGCTTAATATGTACAAAAGATTGTGCCTTCAATCCTATTGACTGAATTTGCCTCCTAGCATTGTCAACTTCATGTGCATATTGTTGGTCTCCTCCAACAAAAAATCCATGAATACCACCTTGAAACTTATCCTTTACGATAATGAATCCTAAGCCACACCCATTTCTCTTATCGTCACAATAAACTACATATGAATTTTCTTTTGTTAGTTTGAGATCAAGATTAAGATGTGATACAGCGTAATTTGGGACTTGATGTACAATACTAGTATTAGAACAATAGGGGCATTTTGATGAATAGAAATTTTTTAGCTTTTTCTTAGCTTCATTGAAAACTTTAGTAAACCAGTATCCAGAGGATGTCTTCAATAAACTGCTCATTTCAAGATTTGAAATAGGACTTAATTGTGGAAGTGCAGATAATTCTTCAATTGTGGCAGCTTCTAGAAGCAACTTAAAACCCTTGGTTGTTGTCTTTATGACTATTGGATGTTCAAAATGATCCTCTACAAATTTGTTATCTTTAGGAACATAAGGATTCATGTAACTTTTATCCTTATCAATTATTGAAATATTGAAGAATATAGCTTTAACTGTAGTTGGGAACTTATCTATTTTTGTCCCAAAATGATAAACTGCAAAGTCCATAAGTTTGGGATGAACGCTGTCATCTGGTTCATCTACAACAAAAATCATCATTTGATCATTTTGAGTAAGAGTGAGAGCTAATGGTGGAAGAGTAGGTTTATCTAAATGGACAGATTTCATTATTCCAATTCTTCTAGATGCTAATACTTCTTCTATTTCAGTTATTGCTTGCTTGATATGGATCTCTGGTTCATGTTCGATTGGTTCTGAAACTTCATATCCTTGATCCATTAACGATAGTCTAAAATCCTCATTCCAGAATTCTTGTAGCCAATCCCAAGGGAGATAAACTACGTTCTTCTTCTTATACCATGTCTTAGATTCTCTAGCATCCCCATCAAAATAATAGTAAAGCGGATGATTTCTAGAAGATTTTTCCATTATAATAACGGGAACAGCTTTCATTCCTTTGAATTTGTCACAATAAATTGGATCCATTCCTGAATTTAAAGATAAAACACAGCTTAATAGCTTTAGAGCTGGTTCTTGAAGCTTAGCTTCAATTTGATCATCTGTTCCTTTAAATGGATCAGAAGCTTCTCCACTTCTAGCGCGAATAGTTAGGAGTAAATCATCTTTGTACGCACACATGATTACTCTCTTGTAGCTTTCATAGAAATCAACGTTTCTTGTATAAATATTACACATCTCAACAGTAAAGCCTTTGTCTTGAAGATATGCTTCAACGAGCTTCATAAAATTTGTTTTAAACAAGCTCATGGAAGTATATCTGTAATTATTACAGATAAAGTTTATCATTACTATGTTTGTTTCTTACCAAAGAGAGCTGTTAATAGATCCTCTGTTATCTCAATAGTATTTGATTTAGATTCTTCAACATCCAGTTCGATAAATTCACAGATATTTTTTGGATGAATTATAACACAAAGCTTGTTTTCATCTTTTTTAACTGAAAAAGGATAAAGCTGACATGTCAGTGGTTTGAATTTATGTACTTTGCATAGACCTGTCTCATCAACAAAAACACATTCATTCACAAATGGTTTTTTTCTTAAAATGTAAGCTTTAATAAAACCATTTTTTTTAAGATTTTTATTTGCGATAAGAACAGGACTTAGTTCTTCTAACATTTGATCAATTTCAATGCCAGTATCTTGAATAAGTCTAATATCTTGTTCAGTTACTGGAATGTTATTCAACTTACAACATTCCGTACAGCTTGTACATTCAAAATAGATATGTCTAACTACATCAATTTCACCATGTTCATTCACAGTAGCAATTATAGTTCCACTAATATCCATTTTTTTTCCTGAATTGACCAAAAAGCTGAACATAAAAAGCTTGTCTATTCATGGTCTAGTATATTTCAATTTCTAAAAACACATAACACACACCAAATCAAGTAAAATATGAGTATGGTTACCTATGAATGGATAAGGTGCTATTTATGCGTTTTTTTGTAACTTCTGAGGTTTTAAATACTTTCACACACACAGTAATAGTTGGAAATTAATTTTCCAAAGTGATTTTAATGAGTGAAATGAATGAAATGATTAAAATGTTGGCTGATGCTCCTGAGGAACAAAGACAACAAATGTTAACTCAAAGGTTGAAAATGATTGCAGGGCAACCAGAAGAACAAAGAGTAAAATCTCTAGCAGGGCTGATAACAGCTGTTACAGAACTGAAAGAGAAGAAAATGAAACCTTTTATCGCAACACGAACAAAAATACTTATGGGATTAAGCCCAGAAGAAAAGGAAGCTCTTCTTCTAGGACGTATGAAAGCAGGTAAAATGGTTGGTGACAAAATTCATATGACAGACATGAAAGTGACCCTAGAAGTTGCCAAACAAATGGGTGAAGAAAAACTCAAAATGCTAACTGGTCTTATGAAGCAAATTGCAGAGAAACATGGGTTACCTACTCCTGATTTCGGTTATTAATCTGAAGAAGTAGATAATTAGAGATCTATTCTTTCTCTCTATCTTTTTCTCAAAGATTCTGAGTTAGAAAAAAATGTTTTATGTACAAATTAAGGATGATTAAAATGATGGAAAATATATTCAAAAGATACAAAGAAATTCTCTTTTTTGGTTTTTCTCTTGTGCTTATCTCATTGGGATTAGGGATTTGGAGAACTATTAATGAAGCTACAATACAAGGTACGGTAGTAGAGATAGTATTGAAAAGATTCTTAGAAATAATCCCACTATTAGGCTTAGGGTTTCTGAAACTAGGAATTGGTTTTGCTATTGTAACTATAGTTAAAAGTATCAAATCTACAGGTGAAAATGCAACTGGAAGTTTTAAGAAAGCAGGCTTAAAATTAGAAGACTATAAAGCACCATTCTTTGCTAAGAGTTTCCCAATTATGCTAATTGCAGGAATACTCTCTGAATTAGTTGCAGCAGTTATAATGATATTTTGGATAATAGCTGGTGTTAATGGTAATGAATTTGCTAATCACATATATGAAATAATTACCGTTCCAATTGAAGGATTAGGTGTTGCTTTGCTGATAGGTGGCATAGCTTTTGGTTTAACCACTATAGTGCTCAATTTAGGTATTCAAGTTAATGAATTACCTAAAAGACTGAAAGCACTGGTTAAAGGAGAAAAAGATCTAGAAGGATTACAACCTAGAAGTCTCATTCCAAGATGGACCAAGATTGTTACAATCACAGGTATGATTGTCACAGCATCTGCACTAATACCAGTTGCTATAATTAGAGCAGTTCACTATGCAGTTAACTATTCACCAACATATGAAACACCAGTTGGTTTGAATGCGTTACTTTGGGATACATGGATCTTTCTAGGGATAGCAATATTACTATTTGCAATAAGTTATTGGTTATTAAGAATTATAAAGTGGTTGAGAAGACAAAGAACTCAATTAGGAAAAACTGTTGAGGAAATAGCTGAAATGGAAGTTCCTACAATAGAAAATCCTTTGAAAATCACAACTGCAGTACACTCATTTGCTACTGCAGGATTAATGTGGATGTTTATCTTCTTCTTTGTAATTGCAATCTATCAAGCTTTTCAAGAAACTTTGCTAGGGGTCATTCCTCTAAAAATGCTTATTAAACCTGGAAGAGCGATTAGTCTAGCTTTGCTTTTCATAGGAATAGGACTAGCATTGTTAACCATAGTAGTTAATCTGAATCTCACAGCTTTTATGTTACCGAGCTCCTTTTCGAATATCGTAAATGCAATTAAAAAAGATGATACAAGAGTTGAGCTCCTTCAAGCTTCTGACAAACCCTTAAAGCTATCACCTATGAAACTATTCATCGGTATACTAATCGGTGCTGTTATAGTTCTCATAGGAACATTACCATTTGCTATTCTAAGAATAAGTTACCAGTTTCAAGGACTTACACAGAGTCAGTTAACAGTTGAACATCTTATTGGTCCAATTGTATCCACAGGAGTTGGTTTAATTTTTCTAATGATTGGTTTGTTCTTCAGCACCATTGTGGGTTTTGTTAAAGCAAGAAAAGCAATAATTAGTGAGGGTGTTGAAAGTTGTGTCTATTATTCAATTGAAAAGAAGTAAATTCTTCTTTTTATTTTCTTTTTAACAGCAACAGTTTTAATACTTTTTTTATCTCATAAATTGTGAGTGAAGATAAAGAGAGTTTTTCCATGAGTTCTTTCTGGAAAACAAATTTACCTACAAGGAATATTTTAGTGATAATCCTTATTGTTCATATTGTTCTATGGATTATTACATTGACCATGGGTAACATTGTTACTTTCAGAGATGCTATATCTATAGCTCCTGAAATATTAGTTGTAGTTGGTCAATATAATTTCTTAGTTTTTCAAGGGCACATCTATCAATTAGTTACTTCGATTTTTGTCCATGTAGATCTTCTTCACTTACTCTCCAACTGTTTATTTTTACTTGTTTTTGGCTTTAAGGTAGAAGAACGATTATTAGCCTGGCAGTATTATTTCGTATTCATTATTTCAGGAATAATGGGTGGTTTGCTATCTTTTGTATATGGAGCTGATTCTATCTCAGCGGGAGCTAGCGGAGGGATTTTTGGATTACTTGGGGCAGCTCTTGCTCTCATGTATCAACATGAAAAAACAAGATCGTTTTGGGGATATTTAGCATCAGGAGGAATTTTCTTTTTAATAATGTCCTTTGGGAGTCCAAATGTCAATTTTTTTGCACATGCCATAGGATTAGTAACTGGAGCAATAATTCCATTCATCCTTAAAAAAAGAAGACAAACAGTTATTGTAACTTAAGCTTAGTTAGAAATATTCAGAAAGTTTTTTTTTCTCACTAAATTCTTTTTTTATTTTATTAACTGTATCCCATGATTCTCTAACATATGCAGGAAATTTCTTATTTTTTGCATAATATCTTCTCAAAAATTCTCTTGTAATAGGATCAGCAGGATACCCAGAACCAATTTCCTCGCCTATTTTATCAGAGATCTTTTCTATTTCATTATCTCTTTCCTTTTTTGCAATTATTGAGGCAGCAGAGACAACAGGAAAAAGCATGTCTGCTTTGTGTTTTGATATTATCTTTGCATCAGAAAATTCAGTTTCAAATACTGCCCCAAATCTCTTCTCATTTACATCAGCTGCATCAATATAAATTTCTGAAGGGGTTATTTTAAGATCCTTTGTTAACTTCAGCATTATCTTCTGTTCAATAATATTCAGAGTGTAGTTCTTTCTTAATTCGTCAATTTCAGCTGCAGAAAGATGTTTGACTTTGTAATCTGCGGCTATAGGAATCAATTGAGAATATAATTCATCTCTTCTTTTCTTTGAAAGTAGCTTTGAATCTTTAACTTTGAGTTTAGTCAATTTGTCTATATCTTTCCTTGAAATAGCATATGCACATATCACTAATGGCCCTATAACTGGTCCTCTTCCAGCTTCATCAATTCCTACAATAATTTCCTCATGATTTGTAATATTCTTCACCTACTTTAGAAATCGTTTATTATCTGTACCAACTCTTCATATTTTGCATCAGTTTTCAGTCCCTCTGGATCAAATGGTGTTCTAGATGCTTTAAATCCAGCATCAGTAAGAGCTTCAATAATATCTTGTATTTTTATTCCTCTATTCACAGAATGTCGTGTAACTAGAGGAAAATTATAGAAAAATGGAATTTCATCAATTTCTTCCAAAGCTAGTTTTAGTAATCTTGATATCCTCTTTTCACTTGGTAAATCCATTCCCTTGTTTATTTCATTCATCAAGAGAAGATATTGCATATCATATAATTCGCCCAACCATAGTGGCCCAGCTCTCTCCAAAGGGTTGTCACAGATTGGACAATGTGATAGAGAAAAGGTTTCTTGTAATGTAAAGGTCCTATAGTAAGAACATTGAGAACAAAAAGATAGCAAACCGATTTGTTGATGCTGACTATTAGCAGCTTCTTTGCTTTTCTCTATTTTTACTTTAATTCTCAAGAAATGCTCATGATGGTAACTTAATATTGGCTTTATTTCAAGACCAAGTCTTCCAGCACTAATGATTATATTGTATAAAAGAATTCTTAACGCAACTTCATGACATAAATAGTGGCGCGTTGGATAAGAATTATAGATTCTTAAACATGCGTCTGAATACTTTCCACATAGAACTTGTAAATCAGTTGCTGTTGCGAATAGATACCCAGAATTTCTTTTGAGAGCATATAACGATGTTTCAAAAAATTTTATTGGAGAACCAAATGGATCTATATCTATTACATCTATTGATTGTCTCTTTTGTATAATTTCATAAAGTAAATCTGAAGCATCTGAGTGAATTATTTCAAATTTCTCTTTGTTTTCAAGTAATAATGCATTTTTAGAAATTATCTCAATAGCTTTAGGATTTTTATCGTTAATAATCACTTTATTGATTGTTGAAGAGCTTAATTCTTTTAATATCCTGAAACTACGAATTCCAGTTCCAGCTAAAGCATCTACAAAAGTTAATGGCTTTCCTTGTTTTCTGGAAATTGTTTCTAGCATAAGAAGAGTAAAATCTCTATTTACTGTCATTTTAGGATTATAGAATACTGAAGCATCGTATATTCTTTCAGCGTCTTTAATTATTTCTAATTCCGTATTTCCTTCTTTGACTTTCTTCCAACTACCTGTTGTCATTGAATCACCCCAATACAGCTTATGATTCTGATTTGAAGTCTTTAGCTACCAAGTATATTTCTGAACTCTGTTTCCTTGAGGATTTTGGCTTGAATAATTTTACTACGTTGAAGAGTTCTTTAACACTCTTTACAAATTCCTGTGTTTCACTCCCTTGGAATATCTTGCAGATAAAAGACCCACCCATGTATAATATATTGGATGCAAGTTCTAGTGCTCTATGTACAAGTTTAGATTGTGTAAAATGATCCATATCATAATTGCCTGAGATATTTGGAGCACAATCAGAGATTAAAACATCTGATTTTCCAAAGTTCTCTAGGAGAAATGTGGCTAGGTCTTTTCTAAAAATATCCTGAAAAAGAATGGTTATGTTCTTCTCTTTAAATTCTTGAATGTATGCTTTATCTATCGCAATTACTAAGCCATTACTTCCAACTTTTCTAGAAGCTACTTGTGACCACCCACCAGGAGAAGCACCCAAATCTACAATTTGCTGACCCTTTTTGAAAATACTAAATTTGTCGTTTATTTCAAAAAGCTTGTAAGAAGCTCGTGATCTAAAACCACTTACTCTTGCTTTTCTTGCATAAGGATCATCACTCAAAGTAATCACATAGATTTATTTGAGTTATTTAAAAAATCATTATTGATAAGAATTGTGTCCTTTTATTTATTACTTCAAGGGTATACGCACTCTATCGTCATCATCCAGAATATCATATTCAATGAATCTGAAGGATTGTATCTTCTTTGATTCATCTTCTTCAATTAACCATTCATTATAAAGTCTGCAAGATACAGGATTTACCGGATTATTAATTGCACATTCGCTTATCCTATCACAAATAAAGCAAGGACATACCATAGTCATCCAGCCAGTTTCTTTTTTCTTTGGAATTGTTAAAACATAGTCTTTAACATTACATTCTGTAATAGGGATTTTTAAAATTCTATTTGAATAAAGAAGTTCATCTAATTTGTGAATGATAGTCTCGTGTCCACCAAGAAGATCTAACACTTCTCTGTAGAGCAAAGTTTTATTATGAGTTCTGTCAATCAACTCGATTATTTCATCCCCAAGGGCAATACTATAATTTTTTTCTATCTTAATTCTTTGAACAGGCATCATTCTCTTCACACCAGCTGAAAGTTATCGAATCCCTTCACTATCCATTTTGATATCGAAGTACCCAAACAACAATCTTATCGTCTGGTTATACATTCCCCATCAGCATATTTAAGTATTAACACAGTTCAAGTTATTTTAATAATTTCTGAAAAAATTAAAATTTTTAGTAAATTGAATTATAGCGACAATAATAGGGAAAGTGAAGTATTTTCAACTTCTCTTTTTTATTGTCTTGTTATACTTTGACGAATATGATTTTTTTCTCTGCCTTACATTAGAAGGTTTTCGCTCAATCACATAAAGCAAAGTATTAACATCAAATGATTCCTTATATTGGGGCTTGATTTTAATACTTACATAAGGGCTTTTAACTGGACCAAAAATGTCCACAATTTTCCCAATATGTTCCATTCTTTCAGTGACAACATTAGATCCAATTTTGGGGAGTTTTGGGGGATTTTGTAGTATTGCATTTCCCAGATCACTAAAGAACATTATAGTACCAAGCTTCTTTATTCTATCTCGCTCCAATTTAATCAAACTCTATAATTTATTTGGGTCTGGATTTTTGTTTTTTTGAATCTCCAGATTTTTCAACTTTTTTGAGTTTTCTAGATACATTTGCTACTCGTCTAATCAACTCAGTTTTACTTGTTATTCCTTCTGGATTAACAATGACTCTACCTTCGCTCTCCCACTGGTTTTTAGAATATTTTTTGTCTTTTTCAACTTCATATTCCAGCTCTAGATACTTACATGCATAAACTATTTTTGATAAATTGCATTGATCTACTGCTTTATTTTTAGTAACTTTCCTACCTTGTTTACGTGTAAGTTGTTTATTAAAATATTCTGGGTAGAGAACAAAATAACGCTTTTTGCGCAACATAATATAACCTTGTCTGAAATGTTATTAAAATATTTGGAAGATTTACTTTTCTTCCTTACTCTCTAGCAATACGCAGTTGATATTACCATGTTGACCAGGTCTGCTTGTAACTATTGCTTTACCTATTTCTGTATCTATAACACAACCTTTTGTAATAATTCTTCTTCTTGCGTATTCACGGTTTGCCTTATTTTCAAGAACATTAAGTATTTTGACTTTTTGTGAGATACCAGTTGATTGGTCTATAACATTAGCATGTTCATCTACTAGAGTTCGATATTTGACATTTCCACCACGTGTTCTAATTGGTTTGAGTACTCTTGGACCTATTTGAGTTTCAGCAGGATATCTACCCATATCTCTTTTCTTCTTTGAAGCTGCTCTTCGGATAAGACCACCTGATAGTTTTCTTCGTGAGCGTTTTAACCACTGATATGGCATGTGTTATTTCACCTTGGAACTCATCCAAATTGTTCAAATATAAGACTTTCCATTTTATAGTTATTAGAAGATATCTAGTTTGTGACAATTTGATATTCCAGTAAAAATGAAAAGTATCTCATTAATACTAGGGAAAAATCTAAAAGTCACAATATCATTCTATACTTATGAGAAATAAGCCATTCATCATTTTTCTAGTTTCATTTCTTATTCTTCCCTTACCCATGTTATATCAAACAAATGCAGCTCTAACTGGTTATCAGATGAATGCTTCAACATTAGTAAATTCAAGTACTAGTTCAGATGAGACTATTTTCTCTATAACAAAAGCTAGTAATATACTCGAGAACCAACGATGGAAATTTCCTATGGATCAGAATCAAATTTACGAAGATTTGATGAAGTTTAACGGAAGAGCAATGATATCATTTTTCTCATTTGAAGAAAGGGATATATTCATAGAAAATACCATGAAAAGCGGTACATTAATTGAGAGAATTTTCAAGTCAATTCCCGCTGTATCAATTGTATATACAAAAGAAGCCTTACAACAATTGGGAATAAATAACCTAAGAGTGAAATATGTGTATCCAATAGGAACATATGATTTTCATATTCCTCAGAATGTGGATATGGATATTTCAGGATTGATGGATCTTAGTGTTATTCGTCAAGCTCTAGAAATAGATGCTGTTCATGAGCAAGGTTATACAGGATATGGTGTAATTGTTGCAGTATTAGACAGTGGATTAAATACATCTGCAACACCAGCTTTAAGCAGTTTAAGAAACTATAATGAAACTAAAGTCATAATTGATCTGAACTTAATTCAAGAATTTGAAGACTCAGATGATTTGAGTGGTCATGGGACCCATATTGCTACTGTTTTAGCGGGAAATGGAAAATATAGAAACGAAGATGGCATTATAGAACTAACAGATGATTATGGGATTGCACCTGATGCTCAATTAATCAACATTAAAGTTCTTGATAGAACAGGATATGGAAAAGATGAATGGTTAATAATAGGTTTTGACGAAGCAATCCAACACAATCCTGATTTAATATCAGCTAGTTTAACATCTGTTACTTTCGCTGAAATGGGTGATCCAGTTGAAGAACTAATTTATGAAGCTGCAGTACAAAACATACCAGTAATTGCATCAGCAGGAAATTACGGTCCTTCAGGAGCGTCAATAGGTGCTCCAGCAATATGGGATCATGTTATAGCAGTTGGTGCGGCCGAATATATGGATAATCTTGCAATATTTACATCAAAAGGTTTGAATCGCAACTTTTCCGTTGGAATAGACATATTAGCTCCAGGTGTTGCAATTCAAGGAAGTGATGCTGCAACTGGTGGTTCAAGATGGGTTTCAGGAACTTCTGTTGCTGTACCTATTGTTAGTGGTGTTTTTGCTTTATTAATAGGGGCCTTCCCAGGTCTTGGAGTTCACAAATATGAAGCAGCTATTCTTGAGACAGCTGATGATATGAATTTCCCAATTATTTACCAAGGAAATGGTATGGTTAATCCTTTAGCAGCTTATAATTACTTAGATTCTTATGAAAATCTAGGACTTTTTACAATATTACCAAAGCGAATTTCTCCAGTGAATGAGTATTTTTACTCATGTGTAGAGGGGGAAACCTCTGAATTTATTGTTAAACTAATCTCATCTTTTGATGGACAAATTGATACAACTATCACAGGAGATTCGCAATTTATTGAAATATCAAATCAAATAGATGTCTCTACAGGTTGGAATCACTTTGCTTTCAACATCTCAATTCCTCTAAACACACCTATAAGAACCATTACTGCTGGAATTCTGTTTGAGAATACTGATGGAATTATTATAACCATGAGTGTTTCAATTCAAACAAGATATTTAGGTGGAACAGTTCTATTCGATAACTCTCATGAAAATGATACAGAAAACAGATGGTTTGATGCATCTTCATCAGTAGGGACACACACTTATCTTACTCGAATTTTGAAAGACAGAGGTTTTCGTATACGCGATCATTATCAAGGAAACTACTCTTTTACAAATATTGATATTCTAGTCATCTCAGATCCTGAATTTAATTTTACTTCAGAGGAGTTAGCTGATATCCAAGATTTTGTTACTAGTGGTGGTTCCCTACTATTTTTGATTGACAGTATTAGATTTATTGATGCCAAATCTATAGATAATGAACCATTAATTTCAAGTAATTATTATGCATGTGATGAATTACTAGAACAGTTCAATATGAGTGTAGGACAATCAGTACCTATTACCTATGTTCCCTATGAAGCACAGATTATTGAAACGGAAAATTTTGATGTGGATTCTTTTATGTTTTGGGGAAGACCTGTCTTTTTCTCAGATAATCCAAATGAAAATAACACTGTTATAGCGACATTTGAGACAATTATAGATAGTGAAAAATATACTTTTAATGCTGCAATAGCAAAGGAATATCACGACGGAAGAGTAATGGTTTTTGGTTCAGGATACCCATTTACAGATCATGGTTTGTTACCAGATTCCTATGAAAGTAACCCTTCAAGAGCTGGATTAGATTATTCATTCAAAGATATTTTTGGTTTGGATGATAAAAACTCTCAATTAGTGAATGAAACATTCAATTGGCTTATAGATACACATAGACCAGAGTATATAATAGAAAGTACTCCAGAGGAAACATTCATCCGAAAACCAGTATCTATTGGTGTTCAAATCAGATTCAAGAATGGAAGTTTCTATGTAAGTGGAAATAACAAATTGAATGCAACTCTAATGTATCCAAATTTAGAATTTGAAAACCTTGAACTAATCTATAATTCAACATCGAGTCAATATGAGATTACTTTTACGCTAGAGATGTATGGATTGCATATTTTGTATATTCCACTAAAATTCACAGGTTATACTCCCTCAGATGGAAGAATTGAAATCTTAAATAATGTTCAGTTTTGGGATCAATTGAATACAATAAAGTCTATTACTAATTGGGTAATAGCTTTTGTGATTGTTGCTCTAGCTATGGTTCCTGTAATCAGATTCAGATTCCGAAAAATAACGACATAAATCCATATTTTCTTTTTTTCTCATTTCGTGTGTGCAAGCCTTTGCACAGCGTTTTACGAAAGGTTTATATACTGTGCAAAATATATACACATGTGGAAAAAATTCACACACCGCCTTAAAAGTGATAACAATGAAAAGGGAAAAACTACCAAAAGGATCAATCGAAGTGATTGACTTATTAGGGGATAAGGGAGCATTAACACAAAAAGAGATAATTGACAGTTTGAAGGAGACCAAACCACGAGCAATTAGATATACAGTTAGACAGTTACTAGAAAGAACTGTACTTGTAAACCGTGCTAATTTCGAGGACATGAGATCTTCATTAATAGGGCTCAATCCTGAAATGGACAACAATTTGAAGGATTTAATAACTCTAAGTAAGGAAAGAGTTATTGCTTTAGCTTAGTACATGAGAAATAAGATTATCATCAAAATCTTTTTTATCTCTTAAATTTCAGTTTTTATGGAAAAGAGATGACAATAAAAATCATAGCTAATATTTCTGGATTCTTCGTATTCGATAATCAAGATAAATTGATTGAGTTTACAGCTTATGAAAAGAACCCTGAAAAAATTGCTGAAAAGATCCACAATTTATCGAAATATACTATTTCTGAAGAATTAGAAGATATTTTTTCTGACTTAAAGGAAAAAACTATTGAAACTAATTCAGCTGACGTTCAGAATTTCTCTAGAAGTAAGGGAATAAAGAGTGAACTCATTATTAAATCTGAAAATTATCAAGCTGTAATCTCAAAGATTCCAGAAATCCTTATTCAAAAGAATTATATCAAAGACGAAGCAGAATATACCGTACTATTGAAAGATGTTAGCATAAATCTTTCAAAGAAAAGCGTTGCTTATAGTTCTCAAAGAATTGATAAAAACGTAGTACATGCAATTTTATCAATGGATGATATAGATAAAACTACCAATCTTTTCTCATCTCGAATAAGAGAATGGTATGGAGTTCATTTCCCAGAAATTTTGAAAGAAGTACAAAATCATGTAACTCTTTGTAAAATCATCACTGAAATTGGAACAAGACAAAAATTTACAGAAGATGATCTCAAAGATTATGGGTTCTCTATAGAGAGGAGCAAAAAACTTGTTCAATTAGCATCAAAATCCATGGGAGCATCTTATGAAGATAAAGATTTGCGTCCGCTACAAGATATGGCGCAAAAAACTCTAGATTTATATGAAGAACGAGAGAATTTGGAAAATTGGATAGAAAGAGAGATGGGAAGAATTGCTCCAAATATGAAAGCAGTAGTAGGATCTTCTATTGCTGCTAGGTTAATTGCTTTAGCTGGAGGATTGAGAGAAATAGCTATGAAACCAGCAAGTACAGTTCAGTTATTAGGTGCTGAAAAAGCTCTTTTCAGAGCATTAAAAACTGGAGCTAAACCACCAAAACATGGTATTATCTATCAAATGCCTGAAATACACAGCTGTCCATGGTGGCAAAGAGGTAATATATCCAGAGCTGTTGCTGGAAGACTCACAATTGCGGCTAGAATAGATTTCTTTCAAGGAGAATTCATGGGAGACCAACTACGAATTGAGGTTGAACAAAAAATAGATGAAATTAAAGACAAATATAAGAATCCCCCTGAAGGCAAACAACCGCCAGTTGATAGAAGTTTTCAACCCGATCAATCAAGACCAAAACGTGGAAGTTACAAAGGCAGTCAAAAGGGAGGTCAAAGAAAACCTCAATATAAGAAACCCTACCAAAAGAGGAGATAAAAATGTCAAACCTAGAAAATCATAAATTTGGAAATTTGTTTTGGGTAACTACTAGAGACGGAAACAAGAGATTAGCAACTATTAATGCTGATCCTGGTAAGAAAGTATATACAGAAAGATTACTAACTGAAGAAGGAATCGAATATCGGACTTTTGACCCCTATAAAAGCAAACTAGGTGCAGCTATTTTCAAGAAACTTAAAACATTCCCTCTAACTAAAGGCAGTAAAATTTTGTATTTAGGTGCTGCTTCTGGAACAACCGTATCTCACATTTCCGATATTTTAGGCGATGAAGGTTCAATCTTTGCAGTAGAATTTTCCGCTCGATCAATGGGAGATCTCATAGTTGTTGCTGAAAGAAGGAAAAATATTATACCACTTCATGCAGACGCAAGATTTCCTGAAGAGTATAGCAACATAGTTCCCCAAGTAGATATTGTCTATGAGGATGTAGCTCAACCATCTCAAGCAGAGATTCTTGATATTAATGTTAAAACCTACCTTAAAGATGGCGGATATTTCTTTTTAGCTGTAAAATCTAGAAGTATTGATGTAACCAAAGATCCAAAAATAATATTCAAAGAAGTAATTGATAAGATTGAATCTTTTGGTCTGAAGATTATTGAAACAGTAAATTTAGAACCTTACGAAAAAGATCACATTATGATTGTTGGGCAAAAGTAACTGCTCAACTTAACTTTCTTTTATATTCGAATATTTTTTAACCCAATTTTTAACTAAATCAAAAGCTTTCTTCATCTGATTAAGTTCATCTACAGTAAAAGTTGGTATGTTTTGATTTAGAGGATTATCAGAGTCTTCAACAATCATTACCGCTCTTCTTTTAGTCAAAGTAGCTATATCTTGGGTAAGAATTGCACGTTCAGCCATATTTTTTTGTTGAAGATCGTCCACACAAACTAGAATGTTCATCCCACTATGAATATCTAGGTTTTTCTGCTCTCCAAAAGCATCAAAAGGAGATTGACGAGTCCAAAATTGAGTAAAAAAGCCTAATTCTTCAAGAATTCCGGATATTTCCTCCTTAAAATCTGAAAGATTTTCAGTTGAATAATGTGGTCTTGATTCTTTCTCAATGTCAATATTGAAGATTTTGATTCCTTGTGCTACAGGGGAATCTAATATTTCTTCCAGTTTTGCTGCAGTTGAAGGAGTTGGGTTTATGGAATGCTCATATTCGTAAATTGTTCTTCTAGAAACTCCCACAAGATGTGCTAAATCTGCATAACTTAGATTTTTTTCCAGTCTTGCTTGACGGAGTATTTTTCTGTTAATTTGAACAAAATATCCACCTTTGCTACAATATACAATTGGAGGTACTCCATGAGAAATTAGATTAGTAAAAGTTTCACTACTAACAACAGGGATACCATACCTTAGTAAAACCAAGCCATCATCAATTTCTGAAAAACGTCTTCCTCGCTCACCTATAATTAAAGGAGATGCATTAAGAAAGGTTGCAATATTCTTTAGTTCAAAAGAATTGTCACGGTTGAAATTATCAATATAGGGTTCAACTTTGATAATTATAAGCTGGTCTCTTTTTTTAGCAATAATATCAAAGCAGGCTTTACTTCCTTGGGATAATTTAGCTATACTATATTCATTAGTATTGAGAATCTTTTCTACATCAGATAGAATTGCTAAATGACTGCTTTGAGACATATTCCAACCTGTAATTTATTTCTAAAGTCCATCAAGAAGAAGCAAATATAAGTTTAGCTTTGTAAACAAACAATTTGTTAGTTTACAATTTTTTTGACATATAAGGGCCATCCCTTGTATATCCTTGTTTTTGATAGTATTCTCTTACTCCAACACCAGAAATTACTGAAATCTTAGAATAATCTTTTTCTTTCCCAATTTCTTCTGCTCTTGAAAGCAACTCTTTTCCATACCCTCTATGTTGCCATTGTAGGGAACCACTCTTCAAAGCCTGCAAACCTCGAAGTTCTCCATATACATGTAATTCTCTTACAATAATCGTAGATTTATCAAACTCTGGACGAATAATGTTATCACTTAGCTCTCTTAATCTTAAAAATCCGATAAGGGCATCGCTTTCTGTTTCTTCAAAAGATAGAAAATGTTCGGCTCCTTCGCTGGCTTCATATGACCGCTCAATTAAATCAATCTTTGATTGATCAATTTTTGTGCCTTTTTTATAAATGATATGCCCTACTTCTCTGCAACGAATACACTGGCATTTCTTTCCTTGTTTTTCGAGAATAGCCTGAACATCTAATCTCAAATCACTCTTATTTGGACCTGCAGCGATTTGATGTGCAGGTATATCCCTAAGCACTCTCTTGATTCTTACATAAGGAGGAATTAATTCTTTTATTTTAGCAATTAAGTTTGTAGCAGATTCGTTAGTTAAGGGTTCATATTCTCCATTTTGAAAATCTTGGAAAAGTTTAGTTCCAGGAATAACCATAGTTGGATAGATTTTAAGCTCATCAGGTCGGAATCTAGAATCATTGAACAGAATTTCAAAAGATTCAATATCTCTCTCGAATGTTGATCCAGGAAGACCAGGCATCATGTGCGCAGTAATCTTAAGTCCAGTATCCTTGATAAACTGAAAAGCTGCAATCGTTTCTTTAACTCCATGACCTCGCTGCATTTTTTCTAGAATATCATCAAACACAGACTGAACTCCAACTTCTAATCTTGTAACGCCATATTCGATAAGACGATTAATTTTCTCATGATTTATCTGATCAGGTCTTGTTTCAGCTGTTAAACCTATACATCGATGGACAGCTGTTTCATTGATTTTATGTGCTTCTTGAATGTCTTTGGAATCAATTTCATTAAAAGCATCAAACATTCGATGAATAAACCATAATTGATATTCAACAGGTTGGTTGGTAAATGTACCTCCCATGATGATAGCATCTATTTTCTCAGTTGAGTGACCAATAGATTCAAGTTGTTTTATTCTATCTGTTACTTGAAGATAAGGGTCAAAATTGTTACGAATCCCCCTCATAGTTGTAGGTTCATATCCAGTATAACTTTGAGGTTTATCAATCTCTGGACCTCCAGGGCACATAATACATTTTCCATGAGGACACTCCCATGGGCGCGTCATTGCAGCTACAATTGCGACACCTGATAAAGTTCGGACAATACGTTTTATAAGAATAGGAAGTAGTAACTCTCTTTCTTCAGTATCACAAATTGCTAAAATTTCACTGTTCTTTGGAAAATCTTTCAGTTTATATTTTTTAGCTATATTACGTTTGACTTGACCTAGAATTTTTCTATTAGGCTCCTCTAAAATTAATAGCTTCTCTTTAATTTCAACTAGAGCTTTATCTCGATCATTCATTTGAAAACAGTTTTTCAATAAATAGAAGAGGTTATCTGGAACGACGTTTAGCTCCCATGCTCTGAGCTTGACCAGCGTAACGACCAAGAATAACACGTTTAACATATTTGTTTCTTAGACCCCTTCTGGGAATAGGACTGTGTCTTTCTTTTCCTTCAACTTTGGGAGTTTGCTTTCTAACTTTTCCTGCTTTTTGGAGCGATCCGTGACCCATTTAATCACCTTTCTTGTCTACTTTAGTGGTCTAAGGCACGTTTAAAAACTTATAGTTTTTGGTTCAGAAAAAACGCTACAATAAGAGATTCAGTGTAGATTCATATTTAAGCACGAGAAAGTAATTCATTGCTTTATATATCAAATGTAGCATTATTAGTTGAAAACAACTAAGGTGTAAAACTTGACATGGAAAATGGTATTCAAAATCTATGCTGAAGAGAAAGAGAAAAAACTGGAATTGACTAGATATAAGCTAAGCAATATAATTAATGTTAAAGAATTTTTACAAAAATTCTTTGAAGAACAGAGAGAATGGATAAGAGAACAAAGCAACCTAGGGAAAGGTTTAGGATATGAAATTGTTTTTGTTGATGATGAAGGACAAGATTTATCGATGAAAAATCTGTATGAACTCTTGCATTCAAGGGAGGATCTTGTCTCCTTTTTTAGTATGACTGCTGACACAATTGGAGATTTATTAATCGAAGGAATCAGCTAATAAGAATTCCACTATGTATTTTTATAGGAAAAATTACAAAAATTGAAAATAAAAAGATATAATTAAGAAAGGAATAGGAAGTAAGACTCCCGCACATAAATTTCCTTAATCTTATTTCTTTGTGGAAAGATATTTTTCCTCAATTTCATCAGTATTTATTTCATTTAATTTGCAGTATCTTTCAGTTAATATAGGTTCATGATTGCCTATCACAAGTACTCCTTCGAAGTAAATCTTACCAAAGTATATAGGGCTTATGAGTATTTTTTCAATCTCATCGATACTTAGTTTGGTGGCTTCAGAAATTTCTTCTACACTCTTATTTTGTTTATAAAACCAAGCTAACACAATCTTAACTTTCATTGCTTCATCTTGTTTGATAACCAATTTGTCTTTCTGTAACTGATACCCAAATGGAATCAAATCACCATCGACATCTTTCAAAATAATCTGGATATTACCACCTATCTTCTTGATTTCTTCTGGAATTCCTTCAGGTACAGGTTCAGATTTATATTCAGGTTCAGCAACTATTTGCTCTTCCTCAACTTCCTCTTCATCTTCTTCGACAACATCTTCTACGACATCTTCAAGAACTTCTTCTGCAACTTCTTCATCCATTTCTTCAAGAACTTCTTCAACAACATCCTCAACAGCTTCTTCGATAACTTCTTCGGTTGCTTCTTCCTCGATCTCTTCTATTTCTTCTTCGTCTTCTGCAACTTCCTTAAGTTCCTCTACAAGCTCTTCTATTTCTTCCTCAGGTTGTTCTCCGAGTTCTTCTTCCACTTTTTCAATAAGCTCTTCAAGCTCTTCCTCGACCTCTTCACTGAGCTCTTCTACTTCCTCCTCAAGCTCTTCTTCGGGTTCTTCCTTTACTTCTTCACTAAGCTCCTCTTTAGCTTCTTCTGATAGCTCATCATTAAATTCTTCTTCCATCATAAACACTCCTTAAACATAAACGACTAGTTTTAACTATAAATATTTATATAAAAAGGCCATAAACCTCATTTCTTCTAATAAGAATAATATTTTCTAGATTTTGGTGTTTTTTCAGAGAACTATGGAACAGGTAAAACATCAGAAAAACTCATGAAAAACAAAGAAAGAAAAGTTAAAACCCAAAGGGTTTTCTGCCTGAACAGGAAGGAATTCTAACTCGATGCTTCGGGGTTGCGGTTGAGGGGGGTTCCAGGATCTGGTCAAGCAAGACCATACCTTTCTGGCAGACAGAAGATGTCTGGTCCTTTTTTTTCAGACAAGATAATTGTCTGATTCCAGACCGAAGTCTGGTTCTGGGGGATTTCAGGCTTAGGAGGTCTTAACTAAGCCCAAATGGGGGTTCAAACCATCTAAAAAAGGGGTTCAACCTTGTCCCTGAGCATCGGATATCTCTTCCTGTTCAGTTTGCAGTCCCTTTTTTGACCTAACCATTTGGCTCCTAAATCGCCTGCCATTAACCAAGTAAAATTGTCCTTGAACATATTTAAACTTTTTTGTAATCTTTGTTGAGAGGCTAAAACACGACAAAAAACCTCATTCTTTTCAGATTCAAAGTTTTAGAGAAAAAACAGCTTACTCACCTACTGGAAGACTTTGTCTTAGAGGTGACTTTCTCTTGTTTTGTCCATTGCTTCTTCTCTTAAGAATCTTGTGCCTTCTTCTATCCTGTTTCTGATAATATTTGAAACATTTTCAAATTCTTTTTCATCAAATTTAAAATCAAATATTTTAGCTAAATCTTGAACCAGTTTTTTTGTTGAATCGTAACTTGCTACACTAGGGTCACATTCAACCAATAGTGCAAAACTCGAATCAAACTCTCTTGTATTACATAGTTCTAAAGTTTCAACTACAGTCCCGTAAACTATTCCTTCTTCTAGAAGTTGTATTCCCTTTTCCTCTAAAAATGTGAGTGTTTCTTGTCTGTTTGCTATTCCATAACATTCAATTTCTTCAAATTGGTTTTGTAAGACAGGTAATCCTCCCACTGGTACAATGTGTGAAACTCCACTTTTAATATAAAAATCAACTAGCATTTCTATGAAATCTGAAACGGTGTTGTAAGGAATGTTCACTTCACAAGACATTAAAGCTATATTGTCATTTTGGAATATCCTTATCGGTTGTTCTATCAATCCCCCTTTGATTATTGCTACTGGTGGAAGCTCATCTGCATGAATTACTGCTACTTGCTCCATTTTCAATACTTTCACTAGAAATGTAGAGAGTATTGTTCCTATTGCACCACTCCCACTAAATGATTGTATCAAAGGTTTTCCTTTGAGGTCCAGATTATTTATTCCATTTATTCTGTTCACTTATTTCACCTTTGTTTTCTTATTCTTAATGTAATCGTAATTGCTGTAAAGATTCCAAGAGCCACAATAGAGCTGATCACTCCATAACTTGATTCTTCTACTGAGCCATTTGTTTCTGTTGATATGTTGAATCCAGCCAATTTCAGGAACTCAATGGCTTCAGAAATGCTGTATGGATACGTTGTTACACTTGGATTATAATAATCTGTATAATAACGAGAAACTGGTGAATCAGATATATTATACTTACCTTCATGAAATGCATTATTTAGAAATGTTTTATGGACTAATGATGATAGAGCTTTACGAATTGCTAAGGCTTTTGACACCCCCGTCTCATTTGTTGGTACATAGTTATTAGATCCTCCAAAGACATCATTCTCTAAGTTGAATGCTATGAAAATTAATGAGTTTTCTACTTTATATCCGATCCTGAAGTTTTCATCAGGTATCGCTATTTCCATTCCGGGATCCTTCCCAAAATCAGCAATGTCTATTTTGTTCCCTTCTTGTAATTCTAAGTTCATTGAGTAACTATCAGGAACAGTTTGGGTTTCAATGGTTTCAAAAACTAGGTTAGTAGTTTTACCAGGATCTACTCCTATTCCATGCCAACTGTCAAATCTTTCTAAGAAAGCAGTAAGATCTATATGACTCTCCGTTGCGTTAAATCTGTATTTTCCTGTTCCAAACGGACTTTCTTTATACTTAATCCATCTCGTTGATTCAACTATTTCTTCAATTGTGCTCTCAACATCCAAATAGTATCCTGGGTAAGTATAAACTGACAAATCTTCGAGAGCAAAAGCATAAGGTTCTCTTTCTGCTGTTTCTGGAACTGAATCAATGTGAACTGCAACTGTTGTACCATTATACACTTCATAAGAATCTATCCAGTTATAGAGTTGATAGTTTACGTTTGCATGTATACTTGTGATCAGATCTAAAGTAAAAATGACATCATCAATTGAATGCTCTTCACTGGTAAAAATTCCATCCACATCAGGTTGCCACTGAACATTGTCTCTTACATGGAGCAACAAAGTTGTTTGATTAAGATATTCCCAACTATCTATCAGCCCATATTTTGTAGGAGAGCCCTTTTCATCCAAATGAATTAATTTATCCATTATAAGAGATACAATTAATTTCTCCCCAGCTTCCCTCATTGTTAGAGGACATAAATCAAACCATCCTCCAATACCAATTTTTAGTTCAGTAACTGATTCTTGATTGCTATGTAATCCATTAAAGGACATGTATGGTAGGCTATCAGATATTCCCCACTTACTTGTAAATCCTTCTAAGTTATCCCAATAAGCAAATATTCTTGCTGGAGTAAAAATGGGTACCATCGGAACTACATTATTCATTAGATGTTCTTGTAATGCGAAGAGAAGATTTTTTCTTGCATGGAAATCTATTTCTTGAGTTATATTGTTGATTAAATTGAGTGTAGTACCATTATCCATTGCATTTTGAAAATTGAAAACGTTTAAACTTGCACCCTCTTTAAATAAAAATTCAAAATGAGGGGCATTTTGACCCTCAAGTTCAATTATTGCCATTTCATATTCTTTCGCTCCGAAAACCTGATCTAAAAATGTTGAATACTCCATCTGATAATCGGTAACTAAAATACCTACTTCTTTGATATCTTGAACGATAGATTGAGCATAATCTGTATAAAATAACTTTTCTGTACCTTTTGTATAATACCTAAGTGTTGAATCAAACATAGTGCTTTGAGGACCAGGACGTGGTCCAAACATCATTACAGCGAATATTGAAGTAATGACTAAAATACCTATTAATATGTAAACAATGGCTTTGTTGAAATGTTTCACTGGTTTACTCATTGGCTCTACAATATTTCTTTTGTAAAAATGTTTATTAAATTATTTCTTTGGCAACATCTTTCCAGAATAAAACTTCTTCCTACCTACTCTCATTGCATTTAATATGACCAATAATGAAGCTCCCATATCTCCAATTAGCACAGCTAGCCAAAGCAAATTCGTGCCTAGAAATGCCCCAAGAGCAATTGATGTTGCATTAAGTAAAACAAGTACAAAAAATGAGAACTTGATAAACAAGGATAAGTAAATATTAATTTGAATAGTTCTTTTAGTTTCTTTGCTTAGTTTGAACAGATAAGGTAGACTGAATAAATTATCTGAGGAAAGCACAATATCAGCTGTTTCTATAGCAATTGCAGTTCCTGCTGCCCCCATTGCTATTCCAACATCTGAAAGAGCTAAAGCAGGTGCGTCATTTATTCCATCACCAACCATAACCACTGTTTGATCTTCTTCTTTGAGATTTTTGATAAACTGCATTTTATGTTCTGGCAACAGTTCTGCTTCATAACTAATATCTAATTCTTCAGCAATTTTTGATGCTACTTCTTCATTATCACCAGTGAGCATTACAATATTTTTTACTCCAAGTTTTTTTAGTGAACTGACAGCTTCTTTGGTTTCTCTTCGTAACTCATCAGACATGTGAATATGAGCTATGATTGTTTTATCGTCTAAAACATAACTTACAATACTCTCAGTTTCTTCACAATCTAGATCACAAGATTCTAACCCTATGATGCTATCAACAAGCGATTCATTTCCTAGATAATAAGTTACTTTCTTTCTTGTTCCTTTGATTCCCATCCCAGGCATTATTTCAACATCTTTGTATCCAAACAATCTTGAATTGTTTTCTCTTCCCAGATTTATTATTGCTTCTGCAATTTTATGTTCTGAATGATATTCCAAACCATATGCTATTTCTATAATTTCCTTCTCAGTGTAACCTTCTAAAGCTTCAACTTTGTAGGCTTTTAGTTTTCCAGTTGATAAGGTTCCAGTTTTATCTAATGCTAGGGTGTCTAATTCAGATATAGCTTCGAGATATTTACCTCCCTTTATTAAAACACCCCTTTTTGAAGCTCTAGTTATTGCGGTTACTACAGTTATTGGAGTCGATAGCACTAAAGCACAAGGACATGAGATCACCAGAATTACCAAACTCTGATAGAGCCCTTCTCTAAGAACTGAAGGATCAATTGGGATATTCAAAAAAATCCCAGAAATTAGAAATACTGATAAAGCAATTCCCACCATAATTGGTGTATAAAATTTTGCAAACCTTTGGATAAATTGTTCTCTTTTTGATTTCTGTTGTTCTGCGTCCTCTATCAGCTGTCTGATTCTAGCTACAGTACTTTCTTCAGGCATCCGTGTTACTCTAATAATAATATAACCATCAATGTTGATAGACCCTGAAAATACTTTGTCTCCAACATCTTTATTGACTGGGATAGATTCTCCAGTTATTGGACTCTGGTCAACATTTGTTTTTCCCCAGTCTATTTTACCATCTATTGGAATTCTTGCTCCTGGTTTAACACTTACTCTATCACCAACAACTAAATCACCTAAAGGAACTTCTTCGTGTTTTTTTCCTTTAATTAATCTAGTTGCCGTTGGTGGTGTTAAATCCATTAACTCTCTTATTGATTGTCTAGCTTTATCCATTGAAAATGCTTCTAACAATTCCGCTATTGAAAAGAGAACAACAATTTCTGCTGCTTCTTCCCACTCACCTATTATCATGGCTCCGATTATAGCAAGAACCATCAGAAGGTTTATATCAATTGTTTTGGTTCTAATGGAGCTAAAAGCTTTAAGATAAACAGGAATTCCACCAATTACTATAGCAGGAACATAAAAAAACAAGTCATAATTTTCAGGTAAAAATCTACTTGTGCTTAAAGCAACAATAAGAAAAACCAATCCAAAAATAGCGAAAAGAAGGTTCTTATTGTGTCTAATATCGAAAAACGATTTATGCTCGTAAGTGCTATCAAACCTATATCCGGATTGTTTGATATTTTTTATGAGTTCTTTTTCGCTAATCTGTTCCTTATCATATTCTACGATAAGTTTAGTGGATACGAGGTTTAATTGTACATTGTCTACACCAACTGCGTTTTTCAAGTTATTAGTAACTTTAGAAACACAATTAGCACAATCTAAACCTGTAACAATGCCTCGTAACTCTTCCATTTTTTTCAATTTGATTTTCCTATTAGAATTATTAAGACTTATTATAAGCCAAAAACTAACCGAGTGCAATAAAAGGAATAAAAAAAAGAATAATTAAAGCTTATCTAATTTCTGAAGTTTCATAATTTCAGGCATTGTAGCTTTAATTTTTAGTAACTTTCGCTGATAAGCTTTAAATCCAGAAAGTTGCCCAGTATTCATTTCAATAAAAGTATCAGTGCTCATTGAATACATAATATCTGGATTTTCTAGTTTCTCTTTCACAATAGGTTTAGGTTCGCCTTTCACCAACTCAATTACATAATACTCATCGATATCTGTAAAGTGATATTGGAGTTTCTTAGACCATGTTTTGAAAAATTTAGCTACTTTTTGATTTGTATATTTAGCTTTTTGTGCTTCAAGAATTTCCATCACTTCGTCCATTTCAGCCACAATTCTCACCCATAACTAAATCTAACTCCAGTTCCACCTTTAGGTTCGCTGAAGTCAACAGCTTCATATTCGCAGACATTCCAACAAGCACCACACTCTACACATTGTTTGAGATTTACTGGTCGAAAGATTGCACCATCTGGTTGCCAAACATCTCTTGTACAGAATTTTGCACATTCCCCACAGCCTACACAATTATCTTCAATTACTTTAATGAACTCCCCAGTTTCTCCTGGATAATATTCTACTTTCATTTCAACTTTCATTTGCTCTTCCTCTCATTATATAATCTCTCAAAATCTGGATCCACTACAGCATAGGGTTGGATTAATTCAAGGAAATCATATGCTTCTTGGATTAATTCAAAATTCTCCTCTTCAACACCTTTTAACCATTTAGAGTGAATTGCATTAGAGATGAATCCTCCTCCCATAATTACTTGCTGCATCATTTGGGTAATTTCTTCATCTGTTTTACTGAGAATGGATTCTTTGTTAACAGATGCAATATGCCTAAATGCTTGCATAAAGAAATTCTCGCCTATCAATTCTTCATATCGTTCAGAGAGTTTTGCTTCTGAATAGTCTCTAGCTTCTATTGCTTCAGCTGCTGCTTTAGCCGCATAAATCCCTGTAAAGAATGCTTCAGGCATTCCTTCTCCTAGGAATGGAATCACAAACCCTCCTGCCTCTCCAGTCAAAATCAACCCATTTCTTACTCTTCTTTCAATTGCTTCATCGTACTCTAAGTGCAATCCCCATGAAACAATTTCTCCTCCTTCAAGTTTCTTTTTGACTACTGGAAGATTCAAGAAATTCTCCATATATTGATTTACATTTGGAAATTCATCATTTATCAGATTTTCATCCATATATCCTCCAGTGCCTAGTGTAACTGTATCTTTCTTTGGAAAGATCCACGGCCATGTTTTATATTGAATTCCTGGAGATAGGTAGTATTCGATGCAATCACCAAATCGCTCATTAATCACTTCTTCCCCCAGTTTAACGGCTACAGTAACATATAAAATCATGTTCTGGCCTTTTCGTTTAGGAATTAAACCTGCTTTACGACCAACAATTGAGTTGACACCAGCTGCATCAATGATTACTTTACCATAGAATTTTTCACCAGAGTCTGTTACAACTCCTTTGATGTAATCTTCTTCTTCAATAATATCGACAACAGTTGTTGATAATTTAACTTCAGCTCCAGCTTTCCTGGCTTCTTCGGTATGCCATGAATCTAGATGATCTCTTCTTACTGAAAGCAGAAGAATTCCTTCCGATGGTATTTCATGAAAAACTGTTGTTCTATCACTATTGATGTGATAAGTGCGCATTTCTCTTATTGTTCTTTCTACTGGACATTCCACAATGTAGTTTAGATCTGGTTCAAGAAGAGCAGCACCGTTTAAGCAGGTACCTGAAACATTTTTCTCACCTGGAACTTGAGATTTTTCTAGAAGAAGAGTCTTCAAACCAAGTTCTGCTGCTTTCTTTGCAGCTGCTGGTCCAGCACAGCCAGCCCCTACTACAATAACGTCATATTCATTTTCGTTCATTCTATTAGTTCCTCCTTGAAGATGAACCTCAAAATTATTGCTCACTTCAGTGGTTTTACAATACTTGGGCACTGAACCCGTTTTTTTTAAATCTTTATCCACACTATCCAACACATATTCGAAAATACATTTACATTTTTTTAGAAATAGAAAAAAAATATAGATAAACAGAAACATAAAAATAACAAAAAGGATGAGAAATCTTATGGATATTAATGAATTCAAACAACTTCTCATTGATGAAGCTAAAGAAATAGAAGATTATGTAGTTGAAAAACGAAGGCATTTTCACATGTATCCAGAAACAGGATATGAAGAAGAAAAAACTTCGGCTCTAGTTGAGCAGGAACTAGTGAAGATAGGGTATGATATTCAAAAAACTGCCAAAACTGGTATAATTGCTACATTTGATTCTGGAAAAGAGGGAAGAGTTATCGCTTTAAGAGCTGATATGGATGCACTCAATGTAACTGAAGATAGCGATAAACCCTATTGTAGTAAAATTCCAGGAAAGATGCATGCATGTGGTCACGATGCTCACACTGCTATGTTACTTGGAGCAGCTCATATTATCTTCAAACATAAAGATAAGCTAACAGGTAAAATTAAGCTGGTCTTCCAACCCGCAGAGGAAGGTTTTGGTGGAGCAAAAAAAATAGTTGAGGAAGGCCATATCTCAGATGTCGATCAGATATTTGGTATTCATGTGTGGAGAGAAGAACAAAGTGGAACTATTGCAACCAGAAAAGGACCATTCCTCGCTTCTTCTGATCAATTCATAATTGAGATTAAGGGAAAAGGCGGTCATGCAGCAGCCCCCCATCAAACCTTCGATCCAACAGCAGTACTTGTTGATATCTATAATGCAATACAAAAGATAGTTAGTCGAGAGATTGATCCTCTGGAAAAAGCTGTTATTTCAATACCAATGTTAGAGGGCAGTGATGCCCATAATATTATTCCCTCCACTGCAAGATTAGAAGGAACTTTCCGTACTTTCAGTAATGAAGTAAGAGACCACATCATGAAAAGAATACAAGAGATAGTTGAAGGTTATAGCAATGCTTGGAGATGTGAAGGAGCAGTAGAATTTGAAATAGGTGGAATATATTATCCACCAACAATCAACAATGATGACAGTGTTGACGATGTTATTGAGATTCTACGGCTACTTGATGAAGTTCATGAAGTTGAATTAACTATGGGTGGAGAAGATTTTGCCTTCTATCTTAATGAAACTAAAGGTGCTTTCATCGCTCTTGGTTTGTATAATGAAGAGAAGGGAATAATTCATCCCCATCATCATCCTAAATTCGATGTCGATGAAGATATTTTGTGGAAGGGAACAGCCATTTATTCAATATTGGCCTTCTATAATCTATTTAAATCGTGAGAAGAGTAAGGTAGGACACATCAAGTCTTACACTTTTTCATTTTTCTCCTAAATTCACAATTTTAGTTCTTTCAAACGCTGGCAAGCTATCTAGAAGGATAATTTTCTCGTAAAACGCATAAAACCTTGCCATAAGGTTATCCTAGCTATACTTAGACTACCTTTTTCACAAAGTCATCTTTAACATAAGGTGTATTATGAGAAGGTGGCAATTTCTGTTTTTCTCGAAACTAACAGTTACGGAACTTTAAAGAGCAAGATATATATATTCCCCAGCACTAGATTCTAATAGGTAAAAGATGGGGATAAATGTGAGTAAAGAGGTCACAATAGGCAAGATAAGAGATTTAATTGAGAAGTATAGCCAAAAACCAAGTCAAGATAATGCTATGAAGCTTGGTAGGGCAATAGCTACTGATAATTCACCTATAGAAGTCAAGAAATGGCGTTTTAGAATGGCATTGGATGTTGTTACCCCAGATATGTCAGTCTATTCTACACTTAAGGCATGGTCGTCTATTACAATGTTAGAAGATAACTTGCCCTCAAGTATGAAAATAACAACTGTCAAGGAAATGTTAAAAAATCCAGATCTTCAAACAGATGTTTTGGATGAAATCCTGCAAAATATATTTAGCAGAAAAGAAATTCCCCGAGATTTGTTGAATTACCTAGCACCAGAGTTTAAAAAAGCTTCAAGAATTTCAGAAGAACTAAAATCCTATGTAAATAAAAGATAAATTTCTTGATTTGATATTTCAAGTTTTTTTAATTGAATAGATTTCAAAGAATGTCCTTGCAGTATTTTTAATCATCCCATGGTTGATGCCATATTGTAAGAATTGATAATTCTGTATTTCTAACGCCAAAATATTTTCAAATTTCTTTAAATTCAGCTCTTCAGAAAATTTAACTGTTGCCTGTTCAAAACATATTTGAATTTCTTCATCAGTTAAAGCTTCTAATCTCCAAAGAATTAAACATCTTGAGAGATAAAGACTAAGTTCATCGATATTTCTTAACTTCTGATTTTCATTTTGAGAAAATAGATAAAATAATGTTGACCCTATTCTAAACATTTCGCTAATTTTTTGTGGTAATCTTGTTTGTTGATTTATATCTTCAAAAAGCTCTTTGAATGACTTAATTTTTTCAATAGATTCATCTTGTAAGTTTACGTCCTGTTCCAAGCATTCCAATTTAAAATCACATAACATTTGATGAAATTCGGTGATTTCGTTAGTAACATAGTCGGGAATTTCTTTACCTAAAGGATATTCACGAGCAAGGTAGAATAATTTATGGAGAACTCCACTGATATAATTTAGTAAATTTGGGCTTGAGTTAGTATTTTGTGACCATATTTCGGTAAGGAATTCTATTAATATACTATATTGTGTGTGAATATTGACATTATCTACTAAGAGATCAGTAAGAAATTCTGCAGATATTTGACTAAGATTATCTCTTATTAACAGTAAGGATTTTGATGATAAACCGTTCTCATAAACTTGGTCGTAGATTTCATCTTCTATATCTATCATATGTACTAACAAGCCTAAGTCTTTTATTTATTATTGTGGTTGGACAAATATTACTTGTTTTACAAAAAATAGAATTTCACCAAAATGCTTTTGTAGTTACTCCAGATTTCTACACATGGATTTCTCTATCTTCATTCCTACGATAGAGATAGGACCTCCTTATGTTGGACCTATGGCGGGGCTTCGTAGGTATGCTTATTCATTAGTACAATCATTAGCGAACCAAGGGATAGACATCTATGTTGCAACCACAACAAAATTGTCCTCTGATGATGAATTATTGAATAGAGAAAATATCCATTTTTATTATCTTCCAGAGCAGATTTCTGCTAGAGGAGCCTATAGTACTTTAACACATTTCTATGCTAAAAACCATCGAAGTTTCTCAAAGCAAGCATTTGATGTATACACCGAACTGAGTTCAGAAGTTGATATAGCCTTGATTCATGCAACTGAAGTAGCGGCATCTTATTTTGCCAAAGCTAAAAAAAGGAATCAAATCAAAATACCTCTAGTTGTTTCTGTACATGGAGCAGTAACAATTGGTAATTTCAAATCAAGAATGTGGGTAAAACGACCATATTCTAGACTTCTTAGACGAATTGTGAAACACTGTGATAATATAGTAACAACGTCAGTTTCTTTACTAGAAAAAATTAAAAGGTTATCAAAAAGCATGAAAGAGAAAGTAATAATTGTACCCCACTCACTAAATTGTAAAACTTTCTCACAAATTCCAAAACTTGAGGATTTAGAATCCTTTAGGGACAAATATGATGTTGATCAAGGAAAATCCATTGTTTTAATGCAAGGTCCGTATATCAACAGAAAATCCCAACACAAAGTGGTTCAATTTTTCCCTGAGATACTTAAAAGAAATGCAAAAATTATTTTTCTAGTTGTTGGGGACGGCCCCCTACTGTCAAAAATAAAAGAAGATGTAGTAAATCTTGGGATTGAAGATTCAGTTATAATAACGGGATACATTGATGATAAAGAGCTCCTTTTAGCGTTTCATATAAGTGCCGTTCTTCTTTATCCCGCTGAAGAAGGTAGTTTTGGTACTCCACTTATTGAAGCTATGGCTTCTGGCTTGCCTGTGATAGCAGTTGATAAACCTCCAATGAATGAAATGATACCCCCCAATTGTGATTGGTTATACCCTGCAAATGATGAAGTTACTTTAGTTGACAAGATATTAGGTATAATTAAGAATAAGGAGAAAATCCAGGAAGTTGCTTTCAAATCACAAAAACACGCTCTTAAAAATTTTGACTATCCTGTAGTAGGAAAAAATCTACTTAAAGCATATACTAAAATCATTAAAGAATCAAAATGATTTTTCACTCAAATTTGGTTGAGGGATCTCTTCTCATCTAAGTTAAAATATACTTAAATACTGGTAAATAATTAATTAGCACATTAAATTGGTGTAAGTAAATGTCCAGGAAATATTTTTGCCCAAATTGTGGAACTTCTGCTAGTCAAGAAGATAAATTTTGTTTAAATTGTGGAAAAAAAATAGGACAAGATTCAGCTCCATCTCCGAAAGCTCAAAAACCTCAATATGAAGCACCTGCTCAACAGGCTCCATATGTTCCACCTCAACCTTATGCACAAACACAACAACATGCTCCCGCTCAAATGCCAGTATCTACCGGTGGCATCCCTAAGCACGCATACCCTCAACTAAGAGCTAGTTATGGTGATAGGTTCGTAGCTTATATTGTTGATTATTGTATGGCTTCCTTCTGTCCACCTCTAGGGTGTTTAAGAGACATTGTTCCTGAAACCGGTAAAGGTTTTGGAAAATCAATGATGAAACTCATGGTGGTTGATTATGATACAGGTTTACCAATTACAGCAGGGCAAGCATGTGTTCGAACATTATGTTTTATTAGCGTAATAGATGTTTTTATGCCTTTATGTAATGAAGAAGGTAGAAGAATAGGCGATTTCGTAGCTAATACAATAGTACTAGAAGATAGAAGCTAACTTGTTGCATATCTAATACATTGATGATGAAAAAATGGTTGACTATTTAGCTGAAGAACTTCAAAAAATGTTTAAAGATCATGATTACACCAGCATTATCAAGTTAGCTCATAAAGAACTAAATCAAGAAATTAGTAACATAGATAAAAAAAATTATTACTTTGTTTTAGCGAAGGCATATTATTTTTTAGGTGAAAATAAGCAAGCTTTCGAGAATATTAAAGAAGCCATAGAAATCCTAGAAGTACATCAGTTTCCTCAGAAAGAGGTATTTGATGTAAAAATAGAATATGCCAAGATTCTAAGACGCATAGGTGAAAAAAATCAATCTATGGAGATTTATTCTAAATTACTTGAACTTCATGAATCTTCACTCAACGATGATTCTAGAGCTATAATATACCACAATTTAGCTAATCTCCACATGGAACAGGGAAATTTTGAGGAGAGTAAGAAACTCTTTCAGATGGCATTATCTATAGATCAAATTTATAAGAATGAAGAAGGTCAAGCACACACATTTTCTAGTTTGGGGGGGTTGCATTTCTATCTTGGAGAGTATGATGAAGCTATTAACTATTATTTCAAAAGTTTAAATTTGAGAAAACAAACTAAAGATATACTAGGAGAAGCTACAGTTTCTCTAAATCTTGGCTCTATATATGCAAATCAGCTTAACGAGGAACTTGCAAACGAATTTCTGATTAAAGCTGAAGAAGTTTTCAAGGAAATTGATCATGAGAAAGGTTTCCACAGCGTACTTAATACCAGAGCAAGATTGAATTACAGTCTTAAGAAGTATGATCAGGTAATAATTAATCTTGAATATCTAGAAACCAAGGAAAAAGAGGATATTACTAGAGCTCATATTTCTCTTATTGGAATTTTTGCTGAAGCACTAATAAAAGAAAAACAGATTATCAAAACAAGAAACATGATAAATCTGGGAATTGATGGTATTCATCGTCTGACACAAGGAAAATTTGTTGAGATGTTACCAGATTATGGAAAATTAAAACAAATGCTCAGTCAGGTAGCTGTTGTTCAAAACAAGCTGGATGAAGCATTAGAGATTCTGAATGAGCTTGAGGAAATAGGGGATGAAATAAAAGACAAGCGAAGTCTTATTGCAATTTACCACTCTAAAGCTCAAATATATCTTAGGTTAGGTAATCATAAACAAGCTACAGCATTTGCAGAACAAGGAAGGGATTTAGCAGTTAAATACAAAGATTCTGCCATAGTAGAGCTATTGGATTTGCTTTTTGAGATATACTTATTACAAGGAGATTTTCGTGAATGTATTAAAGTTTTGAAGAACATTTCCAGATATGTTCAAGTAAAAAATAAACAGAGACACTCGCTTATTCTTAGAACTTTCCATTTACTAGAAAATATTAAATTAAAAAACATAAAGGATGAATTTTCTGTTTTACTGAATTTTTCAGAAATTGAGCGTTCATTGTATATTCTACAAGAAACATTACACAACATTCTAAATTTTTCTTCGACTGAAAAAAAAGAAGAAATACTAGAGCAAATGAGTGTTAGAATAAAAAAAGATACAAAAGAAATTAATTCAGAAAATGAAGACGAACCTCCTTTAGAGGATGTAATTAATGTCTTATCTACAGACAGTAAAAAATTAGGTGAACTGTCTTTAATAGACCTACTTACCTTACTAGATTCAATTTTTTTCAGTATCAAATACGAATACATCTCAAAAAAATATCTTCAAAAAATCAATTGGGCAGAAAAACTTCCAGTAGATTTTCAGTTTATAATTAAACAAAAACAATTAGTTCTTATAGAATTATTGCAAAGGAATCTTAATCCAGTAAACGTAGCATCTGGTAATCAGCTCCTAGAACAAAAGTTTAATCAGATGTTTACAAGAATGAGTGCTAAAATAACAGAATTTCAGGACAAGATTAGCGAAGAGAACTTGTTAATACTACTATATTTGATAAGTAGTATTGTCATAAATACAATATATGTAATATATTTAAGTGATAAAGATGAAGCGGAAAGAAAAAATGTCTAGAAGAGAAAAGTGGATGCTTTCCCCATATAGACTCGCCCATCATCCTTTGTGTAAGAATTTCGATGATCACATGTATATAATAAGGGGTCACAAAGTGTGTAGAGGATGTGTTAATCTCTACGGTGGGATGATTGCTGGTTTGATCCTAGCACCTATAATGGTTTTTGTTCTTAAAGTAACATTTTGGATGGCTTTTGTAGCTACAGTATCTTTATTCATCTTTACCCCCATCAGTGCTTTTCTTGAGCCCCCTCGTTTAATTAAAGACATAAGTCGTTTCTTTCTTGGAATTGCAATGATTTCAGCAGGTTTATCGATCATTCTTTCTATAGTTACTCTTGCTCAGACAATGAATTGGTGGGCTTTTGCAGTCATTCTGGTAACCCTCTTTATCTACTTTGTAAGCAGAGCCTATTTTACAGGATTTAGAAATAGGAAAAATGAACAAGTTTGTAGAAACTGCGACCAGTTTTATCATCCCAGATGTGATGGAATGGTTGATGCAGTTGATAGAGCAAAAGCAATAGAGAGCTTCAATAAAGGAGATGCATTTAGCGAGCAGTAGATTTTTTAATGACTTGCTATCTCTAAAGTATTTAAGAATTAAAAGAGGAAATAAATTGGATTTTTCATTACCTACTGAAATGGCTAATTCTGACATCATTGGATTAGCAGTACTTTTTGTCTTTGTTCTCCTTTCACTTTTCATCGCTGAAATTCTAAGAAGAAAAGACAAAGTATCAGGAAGCACCTCAAGGAAAATTGTTCATCTATCTGTAGGGAATGTAGTTCTCTTATTTCCTTTTGTTTTCACCAATATATGGTTTGCAATGATAGGACCGGTTTTCTTTATTCCCTTCACTTATTTTACAGGTCCTGGCTCCCCGATTAAGAAGTTCCGATTAAAAGGTGTTAGCGAAGGACATACTTATGGTACAGTTTTTTATGCAATTTCTTTAACTACCCTGGTTATTTTATTCTTCAATCCAGATAAAACCAATCCAACAAATATTATTCTTTTTGGAGCATTCATGCCTTTAGTTTGGGGGGATGGGATAAGCGCTGTAATAGGCTCTAAGTTTGGGCATGACAAAGCATACAATATTTGGGGAGGGACAAAAACATTACTAGGAAGTTGGTCTGCGGCATTTGCAACCTTTGGAGCAGTTACAATCAGTTGCTTAATCCTATCTCAAACAGTTGTATTATCTATTTATCTTGGATTGTTGACAGGTTTTATTACAGCTTTTGTTGAAGCATTAACTCCTAAGGGATTTGATAATATTGCAGTTCCAGCCGCAAATGCAATTGTATTGTTTATTTTGTATAAATCTTCGTTTTCCTTTGTTTCATCACTATCGAATAGTGCTATGATAGCAGGAGCGGTTGTTGGTTTGGTATTAACATTTTCTGGAATCATTCTAAAGGCATTAACCTGGGATGGAGCATTAGCTGGATTATACTTTGGTTTAGTAATTCTTGGTCTTGGTTCATGGACATGGGGAGTTATGTATTTTACATTTTTTATTCTTGGAAGTTTAGCTACTTTTCTTGGAAAAAACAAGAAGAAATCTATAAGTCAAGCAGAAGATCGTAACCATAGATCCGCGCCACCTCTTCCATTAAATCTGCCACTCCAACGATGCCCTCACCGATATCCATGCGATGATCTGGCGTTGTCACCTGCAGTTTTTCTCCCTTGCTTTCGATCTCAAAACCGAGCC
>JAUWEG010000009.1 GCA_030608385.1 Candidatus Heimdallarchaeota archaeon | reverse complement strand
AGATCAATGGATTGCAGAACTAGAAACAGGAACCGAGAGAGGAATTGTTCCATTCTCTATTTTAGGAAACAAAATGGATTTAATATCACCCGCCACTCGTGAGAAAATAAGAGAAAGAGTTTCAACTTATATTCTATCTTTGAATAAGAAATACAAAGAAAGAGGTTTTAGAGTGGAATACTTTGAAACATCGGCTAAAACTGATGAGAACGTCAGTAGTGCTTTTGAAAACCTAGGATCTAAAATTATCGACTTCATTCATTTTAGGAAGGATATGAGGAGGAAGAGTAATTGAATATAGATACTTTACGATCTTTTCTCCAAAGTAATCAACACGATAAAATTCCTTTAGAAAATCTCAAAGTACTTAATTTACTAGTTGAGTTGATGGCTGATAGTGATGAAAGAGTAAGAAGTAAAAGCTCAGACCTGATTTTTAGTACGGAATTCATTCCAACAAAAGAAATAGTTGAATTTTATCTTAAAAACCCTCATCCACATATTAAACAGGTAGTTATTAAAAACTTGAAGTATTTCATACCAATTCTCTATGAATATTTGACTAATGGTTCTAGTTTTAATTTGATTTATGATATTATTTCTCCTTTTAAACCAGACCAGTTGTTTAAATCAATTCAGGAATCTTATAAGACTGTACCAATTTTGTCAACTCTGACAGAACTTGCCTTGAGAACTTGTGATTCAGATTTTTCTAATCTAGAAGATTCATTTATAACTTACAACTTCATATCTATGCAAACAAAAGAAATTAAGAAAATTCTATCTTATAGAATAAAACAATCTACTACCATATTTCCTGAGTTAACTCTTCTTACAGTTACGAAATTTCCCGAGTTAGCAGTTCTAATTATCAAGAATATCAGAGATATTATTTTGAAAGACATGAGTGAAGTAAATATTCAATATGGCTCTTTGGCTTTAATGCTGGTTGATGAACCAAAAAACAGTGATGTCTTAATAGAAAGACTTGCAAACAAGAATGATTCAACTGAAACTAAACTCGCAATAATCGAGGCTTTAGGAAATTTAGGTAATGACAATGCTTGTGAAGTTCTCATTGAACAATTCGAAAAAGGAGAGCCTTTAGCATACTATGCTGCTAGATCTCTTGCCTTGCTTGGTGACAATGTTCTACCATTTCTTATCTCTGCTCTTGAAGAAGATAAGAATATTCCTTTCATAATAGAGACTATGAAAAGAATTGGCGAATCAAGTTACGATCATTTAATGACCGCTCTCCATAAAGGTAAGAGAAGTGTTAGAAGAAATGCTGCTCAATGTTTAACTCTTGTTATGAGCGAAAAATATGGCTATGTAGGAGCAATAAGATTACTCACAGGTCAATTAGCTGGTAAGAATCCTTCTATTATAGAAGCTGTGACTGAAGCTTTGTTAACCTTAGGAACACCATCAATAAGGGTATTAATTGAAGAGCTGATTGAAGATGATTTAAGGTTGAGAAAGAATGCCATAGAGGTGTTACACTATTTTGGCTCAGATAATATTGACTTATCCTTAGATGGTTTGCTAGATGTTGACCTTTCTCTGGTTGTAAAATTGGGTATCCTTTTATATCTCTACTATCCTACTGAAGAACTGCAGAATCTGGGTTATTCCTTTGCTCTTCGATCAGGAAAATTACTAAGTAAAGAAGATGAAATATTCAAAATAGTTTTGAAATCATTGGGGGAAATCGATCATGAAATTAGGGAAAAAGGCTGTAGTATAATGCCACAATTTGGCGCAAAAGCTGTTCCAGCTCTGTCGAACCTTCTCACAGATCCCAATATTCAAGTTAGAAGAAAAGCAGTTGAATCTCTTAGAAGAATTAAAAACAAAAGAGCTCTAATAACTCTAATAAATGCAGCAAAGAAGAGTGATGATATAATTGCTGAAATATCTACTCGTGCTTTAGGAGAGTTAAAAGATCCCGGAGTTATCGATGTTATCATCAATAATATGAAAAGACCAAAACAATTAGTTCGAGATGCAGCTGTTTATGCAGCTGTAAATATTGGAGCTCCAATAGCAAAGAAATTATTTTCTAATCTTAATTCCCCTAACAATAATTTGGTTAACGCTACAGTAGATGCTATTGGTCAAATGGATTCGAAAGTTCTTGAACTGACATTTTCTAATCTAAAATCAAAGGATGAGCGGTGGTTTAGAAATCTTCAACGTATTGTAGAAAAAATGGGGCCATCAGCAATTCCAGTCCTTAAAGCCAGATATAATAAAGAGAAGAATGAAAAAGCAAGGATCAGACTTATCATCTTACTATCAAAAGCAAAGGATACTTCAATCATGTTAGATCTCATTAAAATGATAAATGAAGGCAATATGAAAACTGGTGTAAATGCACTCAATAATATTGGAGTTGATGGTTCAAAACAATTAGTAAAGGAATTGAAGAACACATCTCTAAAACAAAAGAATACTTTCATAGAAAAGAGCAAAGGCATTGAATCAGAAATTGTAATTAATCTACTGCAAGCTGCAAATAAAACTGATAAATTAGAAAAGTTAACACCTTTGATTCTCAAATCACACATAAGAGCAATTAGAAAGTACTGCCAAGATGAAAATCTAGATTACAATAATTTCATCAAAGATTTTCAATAAATTAAGAATTCAAATGATTTCTTCAATGGATAAAGACCCTTCTCTGAAATCCTCTTTTTTGTCTAGTTTTTGCGAAAAACTCTTTGCAAGGATTGGAGCTGCTGATAGTTCAAACTGCAGAGGAATATTGAAATGAAACATCTTTTTTGATGCAGAAACTTGTATCCAATCATTTATTGAATCACATATACTGATTTGAGTGTGATATGAATCAATAATTTCCAGAGAATCTGTTAAAGAAAATATTTTACTAAAATCACTTTTTACTTTACTGATGCTCTTTCTCTCATCATCTCTTCCTGAAGACTGTAAAATATGAAAGTAGCCTGCTTCTTCCAACCACATCAAAGATGAGGTTGACAAGTCATATATACTAATCCTTGGGAATTTTTCAAAAATTGGAGTTACTACTTTTAAAATTCTTCTACTTTGTAAAAAGGATTCAGGACATTGATTTATGGAAGTTGTAACTGTGTTATCTCTAGCAATATATTGTGTGTTTTCAGTTACCATTTCTCCTTTTTCGTTGATTATGATTTCAGAGTTATCATTAATTACTTTAACATCATTTTCAACTCCTAATTTCAGAAAAGTAGTAAACAACTCATATGGATTTGAACAAGTGTAAGAATTGTAGATTTCTGTGAGGTAAATTTCTTTAGCTGTATTTATGAAAGGATAATAATTTTCTATTTCTTCAAGCGATAAATTAGCATGCCTTATATTTGTGTCTGACAGCTTTTCTCTATGTTCGATCATCTGTGCAAAAGAGTCTTTATCCCTGTAAAGGACAAGATATGGATTTTGATAGAGTTCAAAGTAGGATGCTGTTGAGTGAAGATCTACAATTATTTCCTTGGTTCTATTGAAAACTTTTTCCATTAATAGACTTGGAAGCTTAAATATGGGGGAAATACTTCCAGAAGTGTAAATGGGAGAACTAATATTTTCTCTTTTATGCAAAACAAGATTTATAGATTTATCTTGTTTCATTGTTGAGAGATAATAGGATAAAACAGCTGCTGTTAACCCTTCTCCCTCTATTAATATATCACTTTGAATTATTTCATCCATACACAATAATAAGACATTTTGTATTATAAACACATACTTTTGTCTCCTTGTCTCCTAAAATGAAGGATAAATTCAAAGGGTTTATATTTGATTGTTAGGAATATATGGAGGTGATATGAGTGTCAGCAATAATCTTTCGAGCATTCTTCAAGATTTTTAGGGGGATTTTTCGCGCGTTTAAGAAACCCAAAGATATTCCCATAGAGGAATCTCCAGTTGAGATACCAACTGAAGAAGTAAGTGAATAATACAAATTAAGAGAAGAGAATAATTGAAGTTCTATCTTTTTGCATTGATAACATTCTCTTCATCTTGATTATTTCAGCAGTTTTAGTATCTGGAGTTATTTAGAATTGTCTTGTTAAAAGAAGGAATAGATATTTAAACCTTAAATATTTGAGAAACTCATGGCACACGATATAGTTTTAAAAGTAATCAAGCAAGAAGGAACTTGTGCGGCTGGACATAAAGTCGGAGATGAAATTCTCATCAGTTTTGATAAAAATGAGATTAAGGGAAAATTATGTCTCCATGCATTAAATTCAGTTTTACCAAAAGTTTATGCCATGGCATATGGAGCTGAATTTCCTTGGTTAGAAGATGGCGATATTTCAACCCATGCATGCCCAGATGCTTGGAATCCTCTTGTTTACGAAGTAAAAAGAATAAGGGGGTAATTTTACCTCCCTAGAATTATTGCAATAATTTTATCTACAATAAAAACTAGTAGAAAAGATAAGAATATCCAGAGTAAAATTTCTTTGGTAGTATACGCCCATTTAGGTTTTTGATTAAACAATATAGCTATTGATAGAAAAATAGCTACAGCTGCAACAATGCAGCCAACTATAACACTAGGTAAATATAATTGATTAAGAACTACTCCACCGTAGATTAGAGCAACTAAAGCTCCTCCTATCAAACCCAAGAGAAAAAGAAATGCTATTTTTGCAGTTTTTTGTTTTCCAAATTTAACAGCTAAAGTTCTGACTCCTGCTTCCTTATCACCTTCGATATCAGGTAAACCTTTGATAATCTCTCTACCAACATTTCCTGAGGCTGCACATGCTCCTACAACAATGGGGATCCAAGCAAAAGTTGTCCGATAAATTAGATAAGTATGAGTCGATCCATACACGAAAAGAGCTAATACAGTAATTCCGATTGTAATATTTCCCCAGAAACCTAGTTTTTTTAGTTTGAAATCATATAAATCAAGTAATCCTCCAAAAATAATAGCTGTAACAACACTTAATCCGTAGAGATTGTAGAGAATATCAAGAGTTAAAGCAACTGCAATAGCTAAACTTGCAACTATAATTCCATATATCCATGCTACTCTTAAAGAAATTTTTCCTGAAGGCAAAGGTCTATGAGGGGCATTTACTGCATCTTCCTCCCTATCTGCTATATCATTGAAAATCATTGCTTGTGATGATACTAACATGGCTGCAATGACGACTAGTACAATAGGTATTGGGTCTATAGTAATCCCACTCTGATAGGACAATACAACACCAAAAGCAGCTGCTACTCCTGCAACTATCCCATTAACTAATCTTAGAATTGTAATGTATGAAAGAATGATTTCTTTCTTTGTAAATTGACTCGAAGCCATAGCAATAGAAAGAAGAAAGTTGGTTTTAAAACTTACTATGAATTGTTTATTTATCAACTAAATTTATCTTAACTTTCAAAGATTTTATTTCCACTTCATCCATCCCTTTCAAAGTCTCAGCAATCCCAATATTGACTTTGGCAAACACTTTTGTTAAGAATTGATTTAAGGGGACCTCTTCATCATTTATTTCTAGAATAACACTACTTTTCATTGCATCTCTAAAAATAAGAAAAAAAGGGAGTTATGTAAAGGTTTACTTTAGTTTAATTGTTGGATTAGGGTCATCCTTTCCATGCATTTCTATTTCTACAAGCCCTGCAGATTCTAACATCTGTACATATCTTAAGATTGCATGTGTTGAAGATCCTGTTGACATAGCTAGTCGTTTTAATTCGATAACTTTAAATTTCTCTAGAGTCGATAACCAGCCATAAGATGGATCTTTTTCTGATATGATTTGAAATCTTCTTAGAGCTTCTTCTTTGTCCCTTAGTTCAGTTTTAATATGTTCCAATCTTGAAGAATCTGATAATAGTTCGTTGTATTTGTTCTCAATTGTAGCCTTCTCATCTTTTAATTCTTCAAACTGAGCTTCAATTTCTGATTTAGCACTTTCCATCTCTGAAACGCTTTCTCTCAGTTTGTCGATTGTATGTTGCTTATCTTGATAATCCTCTGATTTTTCATTCAATTCTCTTTTAGCATTAGCTAAATCGGTTTCTTTTGTCATAGAATCATTTTTTAGCTCTTGAACCTCATTTGTCAAATTCTCTTTTTCTTGTTTGATTTTAGTATTTTCTTCCTTCAGAGTATTCAATTCATTTTCTAGATTAGCTTTAATTGATTCAATGTCAGCTAATTCTGCTGCTTTTTCCTTAAGATTATCTAATTCTTGTTGTAAGGCATTGTTCTTTTCTGAGAGTTCACTATTGCCATTTTCTAACTCTTCAATTTTGGTTTGTAAGTTTTGTATTTTATTTTCCAGCTCTGTGATTTTTATTGCATCACTGACTGAAATACTTCCATTTTCTTCTGCCAAATTACTCACCAATAGGTATAGAAATTATGTTCTTTCTAACAAACAGATTTGATTTCATGTTATTAAAAGATTCGGAATGTGTTAAGTGGAATCTTCAGAGTCAATTATACCCTCAGTTGAGATGCTGAAAACCGTCTCAATTTCTGGAATATGAGGACTATCAATTACTCGAGCAATCCTTTTTTCACCTTTTCCTTTTCTCAAGAAAACGCGAGTAGTACACGAATGAGCTACAATATGTCCTCCTATTGGGAAAGTAGTTTCTCCATAAAGAACATCTGGTTTTGATAACACTTGGTTAGTTGCTACAACTGCTACTTCATAAACTTCAGCTAATCTGAGGAGTTGATGTAAATATTTGTTGAGTTTTTGTTGTCTCTCAAGTAGCGAACCTCTCCCTGCGTATTCTGCCCTGAAATGGCTAGTTAGAGAATCTATAATCAACAGTTTTACATTTTTTTCTTTAATAAGCTTCGGACTTTCAAGAACTAAAACCATTTGATGATCAGAGTTGTATGCCCTTCCAACATGAATGCGATTTAGTACTTCTTCAGCTGGAGCGCCAAAACGTTCACAGATTTGCATTATTCTCTCAGGTCTGAAAGTTCCCTCAGTGTCAACATAAATAACACCCGATTCAAGTCCACCCAATTTTTTATCCATTGCAGTCATAACGCATAGTTGAAAACAGATTTGTGTTTTTCCTGTTCTAAATTCACCAGAGATTTCTGTCAAAGAACTTGTTTCAATTCCACCTGCTAATAGATTATCTAGAGCTTTGCTTCCAGTAGGTATTTTTACTAATTCTTTTCTTACTCTAAGCAATTCTTTTGCATTTCTGAACCCTATTCCTACTTGACTTCTAGCAGCAGTAATTAATCTCTTAGCAGTTTGTTCCCCAATCTCGCAATGTTCAACAAGTTCTACTGGTGAAGCGTGAGCAACAGCAGCTAATGTAATATAACCTGCGGACATCAGTTTTTCAGCAACAGCTGGACCAATACCAGGTATTCGATTTACAGCAACATCACTGAGGTCTTTATCTTCCTTCTGAGCTACTTTGGGTCTTTGCTTAGGGAGTATTTCCTCAATCCAATCTTCAGGATCTTTTTTTACCTTTTTTTCTGGAGTCTTGCTAGCTGGAGGTTTTTTCTGAGGAGTCTTTTTTACTTTTGCTGCTTTAGGAGGCTCTTCTTTCTTTGACATAATTTCACTTTCTCTTTTACTAATAGAATATCTAGGTTTCTCTATATAAGAAATGCTTTTTTTTAGTTCATAAACTTAATGGACATTTGAACTAAATCTCTTAGTCTTTGATATTCTCATTTTGATACTTTCCAGAGTACCCTTTTGTTGTCTTTGTTTTAGTCTCAATAAAGACTATTTGTGCAATCCTTGCATTTTGATGGAGTGTGATATTAGCGTATACAAGAAATAACCCTACTCCTCTTCCTTTATATCCTGGGTCCCATACAGCTGAACATACTGTAGCTCCACATCTCATTAGACTTGATCTAGGTAGAACTATTCCAATTGCATTAAGTGGCACTTCAACTACTTCATTATACTTAACAAGATACCCTCCTGGTTTAATTTCCCATTTTCCATCAACTGGAGGGATCGTCTTATGTTCTGGAATATTTCGTTTTGTATTATCAAAGTCGACTATTCCTCCATCTTGTAATTCTATTAGTTCTTTAATAGATAAATCAAAACCTGCAATTTGGGATTGAGTATTGGAATCAATATACTCTTTGACTATTGTATCTGAAAAAGGAGGTAAGAATACCATGTTTCTTAATTCTTTGTCTCGTTTTTAATCTTTTACTATGCTTGAAACATCCTTGAAACAAGTTTCTTTCTGCAGTTTGGGCATTTAGGTTTTACTTTAATCCATTCTACTATATGAGCATAGTGAGATGGAATTTCACAGAAAGGACATCTAATAAAACTCTCTCCTGCTTTAATTGGAGACATACAAACACTGCATCTTTCATCTAAATCAGAAGTTGCAACTTTCATAGGTTGAGTAGCAGGAAGTTTTGACTTGGGAAAAGATTTAGTTTCAACTTCTATTTCCCTTTCCTCTTCCTTTACTTCTGCAGCGATTTCCTCCAACTCTTCTAAGCTTCTTTGGTCATCAACTTCCTGAATAATAATTGGTTGATCTATTGTACTTACTTCTACAACACCACTAGGAGTTATATCACTCACTGACTTTCCAATAGTTGCCAAAACTGCATCAGCTTCTTCTTCTAATCCCTTTTCAAAAAGAATGTATGCTGAAATCTCAGTCTCACCACTATCATAAAAATAGCGGGATAGGTTTCTAACCATTTCTTCTTCTCTTTCAGGGGCATATCTAGAAATGATTTCAATTGAATCTGGAACAAATTCGCTTCCCTTAGCTGCAATTGATTTTGCAGCTCCAAAAACTCTACCTGTTTTTAGATATTCTTCCTTTGCCCTATCATACATTCCAGCTCTAAAGTATTCATCAGCGCTTGCATATGCAGCTCTAGATTCTGGAATCTCTTTATTGTTAGAGTTTTGTTTTTCGGAGTAGGTATATGCTTGTTGACTTGGTGAACTAACCCCTGAATGCTGTGCTTGAGGTTGATATGGCTTATATCTTTTCTTTGGAACGCTTTTCTTCTTTTTGCTTTTTACAGCTGCTCTCGCTGCCACTATTAATGAAATAGCAATGAAAACCAAGAATAATACTAATCCAATTTCGACAGGCATTTTATCAACCATGAATATAATTCATCTTTACTTTATCTGTTATCTTATTAACTTTTGTATACCCAAAGCGCTCAAGCTGAATAATTTCACCAATATCCAGATTTTTCAATTCTTTTTCCCCATATCCATAGATATGTTTCAAGCTATCTTTGTTTATACGATTATTTAAATATAACATTTCTGGCTTTACAATCTCAACAGAAACTGGTTCTGAAACCCATTGAACACGTGGAACTTCAACCATTAAATTATCGCTGCAAATCTCCGCTTTAAATTCTGAATTTGACACTTTTTCTGTGATTTTTATGTTGTAAAGATCCTTCATTCTAACAATAGCATCAATATGTAGAATATTCAAATCCAATCTACTTAGATAGAGGGTATCTTCAACATGTACCTTCCTTGTTCCCATCTCCTTATTTTTTGGATGTAAATTAACTTCTATTGTTTGTGATTTTGGGTTTGTTAGATGTACAGTAACTGGGTCATCTACAAAGAAGAAATGCTTTGAGTTTGGTTCGATTATTTTTCGATTAATAGAAGAAATTAAAGACCAGTCTATACTTGTAGTTGATTTTGTTGCTCCCACTCTTCTTATTATCTCCACGAAGGTTTCTGGCTGAATTCCTCTTCTTTTGAGAGCTTGATATGTAACTAACCTATAATCATCCCATCCTGTAACTATCTTCTGTTCAACTAAATCTCTGATAATTCTTCCTTGAGTTGGTGCCCCGATAACATTAAATCTTGCATACTCCAGAAAATTAGGTATTTTCAAACCGAGTTTTGTTGATATTAAACGTTGAAGCTCTTCTCTCATTTTACCAAATTCAATACTTCGTAAGATATGAGTAACACCAGTGAAATCTTCCATTATTGGTGATTCAAAATCATACATAGGCCAAAGATTATACTTGTCTCCTTGAATACAATGAATGTGATTAGATATTCTTAACAATACAGGATCCCTCAAGACAGCATTCTTTGAAGTCATATCTCCCCTTAATCTCACTACAGCTTCTCCTGGTTTAAAATGTCCTTCAAGTATTTTCTCAAATAATTCTAGATTTTGTTCTGTTGAATTATTTAAATTACAAGAACAAGGTTTCTCCTCCGCTCTTAATTTTGCCATTGTTTCTCTATCGCATGTACAAATAAACGCTTCATTTTCTTTGATTAATTCTTTTGCTTTTTCATAATATAATTCCATATGATCAGATGCTAGAACTTCATCTTCAATTTTCAAATTCATCCACTGAATGACTTCTCTGAAACTATCATAGAATTCTGTCTGAACTTTCTCTGGATTGGTATCATCGAAACGTAAAACCCTCTTACCTTCATATCTTTCAGCTATTAAATGATTTATGCAGAAGGACAGCATTTGTCCCAAATGAGGGTGTTTAGATGGTTCAGGAGGATATCTAACTGTTACTTCGCCCTTGATAGCATTGACTATTTCAGGAAGATAATCTCTCTCTTTTTTCTCTTCTATTATGCTGTCTGGATACTTCTTTTCGACAATCTCTCTCAACCTATCTGTGGGAATTTCATTAATTTCTGCAATGGTTTTATCTAGAAGCAGTTGAATCTCCTTCACTTTGCTTCTAAGATCAGGATAATTTGCCATTATTTTTCTTAAAACAATTTTTTTCTCAGCTGAACCGTATTTATAGGCATTAACAATGGCTTCTTTGTAGACAATATCTTCAGCATTGCTCATGTTATCTTTCACTAAAATTCTATCTTTAAATACTTGATTGTTAAGAATAAAAACTCAAACAAAGTTGATAGAGAATTCAAATCAGAGTAATCTTACGATAAGACCTGTGGTGAATAATTTATCAATTGCTCTTGTTGTAGTAGTTTCTCATTCTCTACAAGTTCTAGTATTCTTGGAACAGTTTTTCTAATAAGTACTTGATGTTTATCCATCTGTATCTTGGAGCAGAGTAATCCTTTGTTACAAGAACCTTTTCCAAAGTATTCCACTTTCTTAGTATCGTAGAACAGAGATCCTCCTTTTGACGGACAATTGCAGACTTCTAAGAATAGTGGAGAATCTGTATATCCATTACTAGTTTTTATCCTTGTAATAGCTTTTTCGAGCTTGTAGCTGAGAAATGTATCTTTAGTCCCCATTTTAACTCAAAGAAAAATACTGATTATATATTAAGTAGTGTTGTAATATCTGGAAATTATACGGGCCAAGTCGCAGATAAATTCCAGATATCATCCAGTTATTTCATTTATAGGAAAAATATTAAAAACACAGCCATAATTACAAGCTTGAGGAACTGAAAGTGTGGATTGCAAAAATCTCTGGTATAACTAACAATGACACAGCTTCATCAGTCGACGTATCTACTTATTTTGCTATAGGTGCAATAATTGAAGATATCAATATCGATGAAATCAGATCTGTAAGTAAATTTGACGCTCGTAGAATATTCACAAACATTGAAAAATGCACAACTATTGCAGAAATTGTTCCTTCTTCTCTTGACGATATCTTTGAAACTCTAGATATCTGTCAACCCAACACAATACAAGTAAATGGAGATTTCTTTAACGATGTTAATAATCTCATTGCGGTTCAATCAATTGCTACAATACCAATTATTGGCTCGATATCTTTAGATATAGAGACATATGAATCAAACATACTTGATCCAGATCCAGTTAAAGCAGCACAAACACTAGATCCCTATGTGCAAATCATAAGTGTTAACGCTCCATTAGGACAAAGCTGGGGAAGTAAGAAAACAAAAACTAAACTGATTGAAATAATAGCTAATATTCAGGAAGTAATATCAAAACCTCTTGTTATTGGAGGTGGTCTAACAATAGCTAATATCGGGGAAATAATCTCTGAAGTAAAACCCAATGCTGTTGATGTATCCTCAGGTGTTGAAAAACATAGCGGCATTAAAAATCCTGAATTGATGCAAGAATTTCTGCAAGAAGTTTACGACCACAAGGATCTTTTGCTAGGAGTATAATATATTAAAAAAGTGATTTAAAGTATAACCATATCACTTTCTTTGAAATTTTTGATTCTCCAGAATGTCTTGTTCCGAAAGTATAGTCTACATGCCCCACCTTTAGCTTTGATGGATATGATTTTAAGAAATCAAAAAGAACTTTGTATCCTTCTAAAACAAATTTCTTTTTTTTCTTTTGCAGAAATCCTTTCCATATTTGTGTTCTAGATGCAAATAGACCAGTCATTACATCTTTTACTCTATTTTTTCGTCTAAATATGAGTGCTAAGCTTCCAAGTAATCTTGCTACAAAAGACATTAGTTTTCTGTTCAGTGACCAATTTCCCACAATCTTGATTCTGTTCCCCGCAACTAAATCATATTCCTCTTGAAGAAGTTTAAGGAAACCTGGGATAACTTTAGGGGGATGTTGTAAATCTCCATCCATCACCAGAAAATAAGCTGTTGAACAAGTAAGAATCGCATCCAAAACACTAACAGTTAATCCATGCACTTCCTCATCCTTTCTGTCTAGAAAGAATGTCTCTAGTTTTCCTTCAAAAGTTTCAGTAATTTCTTTTGTTTTATCTATTGATCCATCATCCGCAACAATTATTTTGCAATTTGGAGCATTCCTTTCAATTAATTCTAGAAGTTCTCCAAGAGATTTTTCTTCATTTAAAGTGGGGATGATTACAGTAAGATTACTGAAATCTAGATTTACTTCAGTCATCATCTTTTTCTTATTAAAAAACTATAAAAACTTTAACGTATCAATGCAACAGATGCTTACAACTTAGTATGAAATGTTGTATAAACACTTTACATATTTAACAAACCTCATATAGTTTGCTTTTCTAAATTTATTTGAATGCCCACTTTAGCTCCTAATGTTACTTACATCATAAAGGTAATCAATGCAGGGGATTATGCAGTTGGTAAAACAAGTTTAGCAGTTAGATATACTCAAAACCGTTTTACATCTTCCTATCTCCCTACTTTAGGAGTAGATTTCTATAGCAAGATGATTACATATGATGAAGATACAACATTGCGTTTAGTACTCTTTGATACAGTTGGTCAAGAGAAGCTAGTTACACTTCGTAAACGATACTATACTGGAGCTCATGGAGCTGTTGTTGTTTTTGATATAACTAGAAAGGAATCTTATGATCACATAGAAAAGTGGATCAATGAAGTTGAAGAAAAATGCCCCAACATCCCAATCATTATCGTGGGAAATAAAACAGATTTAGAGGAAGAAAGAGCTGTAGATTTTAAAGAACTGGATAAGAAATGGTCATCAAAAGGTTATACAGTATTAGAATCCTCAGCTAAATTTGGAGAAGGAGTTAATGACATTTATACTATTATTGCAAAGAAAGTAATGGAAAAAATGGGCTATTAATTTTGTCTCCAAAGTTCAACAGCAATAATTTTACCGTTTTCTAGAAACAATCTTGGTACATAATCATCTGCAACAAAAGATCCATCAGGAAGTTGTACTTTTGATTCAGAATCACTTTTTTCAATGTTTTCAGGAGCAATAAATAGTGAATCCCCAACTAGAATATAATCCCGAATGCTACCCTCCATTGGAGGAAGAACTTCTAATTGTTTGAAAATATGCTCTACATTAATTATTTTTGTTTTTACAGCCTTAGTTTCATATTGAGTATGTTCAGTTTTCTTTTTCTCTTTTGGTTTAGTTTTTGAAGTTTCCTTTTTTACAGGAGCTTTTTTTGTAGTAGTTATTGGTTTAGGTTTTGGTTTTGTTGCAGATCCTCCAGAAGGAGCATTTATTGCCTCGTCTATCGCTTCTAAGAACTCATTGTTGGTAGAAGATTCTTCTAAATTAACGATTTTATAGCCTAGTTCCATTCTTAATCTAGCTGTTTCTCTTGCACAAGCGAACTTGGAATGAGGAGAAGATTGACTACCTATCCATGTGTAAATTTTCTTCTGATTATGAGAAATTACTACCAAGACATTTGAAGAAGCTAGAGCGACTTCTTTATTAGTGCACTCTGTCATTTCTCCAGTAGACTGTATAATATATAGAGTCATTTAGATTCGAGTAAAAACAACGTGTTATCATTTTTATAGTTAGTGTTTGTTTCAAGCGATTTGTTTAGATTCTATCTTTCTTAAGTTGATTTCTATGTTTTCGAGTATTTCAAATTGTTAAACCGAAAATTAGCAGGTTTTTTTCATAGTTGCAACAAGAAAAAGTTTCAAAAGAAATATATACGGATTCAATCTACGAATAAATGTTAAATAGTCCTTGTTCAATATAATGTAGTAGAACAATATATTACAAAAGGTCTTGAGGCTAATAAAATGAGTTCAAAAGTAATAGAATCTATAGCTTATTCTTATATTGGGAGGTTTATAGAACCATATCTTGCAGAATTTGATGGATTAAAATTAACTTTGCGAAAAGCAGGGGTAGATAAGAGTGTGAGAATGTATCTCAGTGTTAGAATTTTTTGGGCTATTATTCTTTCTATTGTTTCTCTTGTTGTTCTTATAGCAGTAAAGATTGTTGTTGCTGAATTATCAGTAATACTTGTGATTGTTTTACCAATTTTAGTCCTGATTAGTATGTTTGTTTTTACATGGGTATATCCCAGTTATTTGGTTGGGGATAGAAAAAGAAAATTGGAAGCAGCTTTACCAACTACGGCGGGTTATATGACAGCTATGGCATCTGCAGGCGTTACTCCAGACCGAATATTTCTATCACTCACTAAAGAAAAGATTGGAGAAGCAATTGTTAAGGATGCAAGGAAAATATCAAGAGACATTCAAGTTTTTGGTTATGATATAGTCCATGCTCTTGGAGAAGCTTCTCTTAGATCTCCTTCAGCGAAATACTCAAGCTTTTTAGAAGGAATTGTAGGGACTTTCACATCAGGAGGAGAGTTACAACGATACTTGGAAGTTTCCTCTGAAACCTTAATGAATGATAAAGTTCAAAGTGAGAAGAATTTCATTGAAACCTTAGGTATAATGGCTGAATTATTCATGGTTATGGGAGTAGTAGCTCCAATATTCTTCATAGTAATTTTGGCGATGATGTCTATGTTAGGCGGTTCCGCAGGCAATGCGAATCTGCTAATGGCAGTTATGGTTTATATAATTATACCAGTTTCAGAATTAGTAATCATTGTGCTAATTGATGCACAACAACCGGAGATGTAGGTGAAAAAATGGCAATAAGTGACGAAGTTGAAGTTGAGGTAAAAAAGTTTCAAATCACACAAGATATGATTTACTGGATAATTGCAGGAGTTGCTGGTGTAATTCTAGTTACATTAGGAATAATAGATGTTCTTGTTCAAAGAACCGGTGATGATTTCATCACAATTCTCGATATTAATGATTTCGTAATTTTAGCAATTATTGTGGTAATAGGAATTCCCACATTTCTGATTATTTATAGAGAGGAAAGAAGACAATCAAGAATTGATGAAAACTTGCCATATCTTTTGAGGGAAATTAGCAATGCTCAGCGTACAGGTATGGCTCTACCAAGAGCAATTAAAGAATCTGCAAAGCGCCAATATGGTCCTCTAACACCTGAATTAAGGAAAATGTCCAGCAAAATTTCTTGGGGGATACCTTTTAATCAAGCTATGACTGACTTTCAAAAATCAATTAATACCCCTTTAGCACAAAGAGCTACTTTATTGATTCTCGAAGCTGAAAGATCAGGAGGGAATCTTGAAGAAATATTTGAAGCAACTCAAAAATATGTACAGACTCTCCTAAATCTCAAAAAGGAAAGAGAGGGTGCAATGAAGCCATATGTCTGGATTGTTTATGCTTCTTTTATAATTTTCATCCTAGTTGTAGTGATTCTATTTCAAACATTCTTTATTCCATTCTTCTCAGCAAATATATCTTCAGAACAAACAGCTGGAATGTTTTTAGTGAATATAGATTTGGATGTACTTGAAATTCTCTTCTTGCACATGCTGGCAGTTCAAGGGTTCTTCTCGGGATTAGTTGCAGGAAAAATGTCTAAGATGTCCGTAAAAGCAGGATTAATGCATTCAGTAGTACTTATGTTCTTAGGTTGGTTTGCATTTAAGATATTAATACAACCAGATAATCCATTGATATCAATTGGAATATAGTAATCGGATGTGATGAAACTATGGGAAAACTTGAAGACGATGTTAAAAATATTAAGGAACAAGTTGATGAGCTACAGAGATTAACAAATCAAATCAGTTTTAATGTAGTCAGAATTATGGGTACTCTAGAAAAAGGAGTTATTCCTTCAGCAGATGGGGATTCTGAAGGAATTGTAGGTTCTGTTTCAGTTGATCTCGGTCCTTTGGAAGATAAAATCGAACAACTTGGACAGTCTATAAGTACCAAAGAAGATTTAATTCAAATTAAGGACCAAATCGATAATTTGGTTTCAGATAGAATCCAAAAAGCAGAAGATATGCAAGAAAGAGCCTCTAATCTTCTTGATAAAGGTATGGAGTTAGTTGAGTTAGAAGCTACTCTTGCAGAGATTAAATCTCTTCTTGAAGAAAGAATACTGGGCGATGATGCAGAAGATAAAGGAGAATAAAGAATTGAAAGAAAAAAATAAGAAGAAAGGTTTGAAAGCTTTCCTTAAGGGAAGTAAAGCTCAGATAAGAGGTGTTGATTTTTCATTAGCTCTTCTAATCTTTGTTATAGCTTTTAGCCAAGTAATTATTGTTCTTTCAAATTTATTAATTCCTTCTTTAGTGCAGATGGAAACCTATTCTCAAGAACAAGAATTGAACAAATTATATAGTAATATTTTCTCTTCTAAGGGTAATCCAGCTAATTGGGGGACCATTGCTACTGAATCTTTAACAGATTTTAGACTGGGTCTGATGGGAGTAAATGGTCTTGACTTCACAAAAATAAATAGGCTGACTAGTGATCTCTCCTCTTATTGGACAATAAACTACCTGAATGTAAAAGTAGCGTACGGCATGATCCGCGATTTCGCTGTCAGTATATATTCTCCAATTTCAATTTCCATTAATGATTATACTGCTGCTTTCGGTGAAATCAATCTTTATGGTGAAGTTAATGAATATCAAACCCTAATAGAAGGTGCTGAAATTTGGGCTTTTGCGATTGATAATAATAACAATGTGGTCTCAAACTATACAACTACCAAGGATATTTCTGGTTCCATAAGCTTCAGAGCAACATTAATCGCTCCCGAAACAGATTATTATACAATAGTTATATTTGCTCAAGTTGGGGGAATTTATCAAGATTATATTGTTAAAAGATTGGTTAGAGAAAGTAGTGGTCTTGAGTATTACTTTGTTGATTTTGATTTTCGACCTTTTGTTAAAGAAAATACAAACTCACCTGGTTCAGCAGTAGATGTAACTGTTGAACGAAGTGTGTTGAGTGATGAGGCTCATGCAATTGTTGTGTTTCCTTTTTCAGATTTAGGGGTAGACCATCATAAGCAGAATTTAACTCAAGAAACAACAGCTGAAGGCGAGATATATTTAGGAACAGGTATTTCGATAACCACTAATGGATTAGCTGTTGTTGTAGTAAATGAGAGAGCTGAATCAACATATTCTGCAGGTTACATTGGCGTTCCTATGTTTCAAAATTCCATTCACGGTGGAATATTCGCACATTCCTCTTTTCAAGATCAACAAACTTACATTTCAAAAACTAAAATGTTTACTATTAGAAATGTACTTCTAAAATGTCAAATTTGGTACTGGTGATACAATGAAGAAACTAACAAAGAATAGAAAAGCACAACTTTTCATCATAGAAGCGTTTATCGCTGTATCTGTTATGATAATCATGGTAACTGCTTTGTATGAAGTTCAAATTGCTACACAGCCACCAATAGAAGCAAATTACCAAGAGGAAGTATATACAGCTCTAAAATTGTTGGATAATCAGAATGTACTTGATGGTTATATTTATTCCGTTCTAAATAGTCAAAGCGCAAACATAACTTACTATCGAACGGTTATTGAGCAAGCAATTTATGGCTCATTACCCGACAATGGTGAATTTAATCTATATTATGAAAACCTCACTACAAGCTTAGAAATATCAGGGAGTTGGATAAATCAACATCTAGCACCTTCTGCGGAAGCTATAGGTATTGATTATCTTATCTCAGAAGTGAATGGCGAATTGATTCCATGTACCATTCATCTAAAAGTATGGTTAAAAGGTGTTTAAGATGAAGAAAGTATCTCTCACTAAAAACAAACGAGGACAGGTTTTCTTGCTCTTGTCTATTACAATACTTATTTTTCTCATTATTATATCTGCAACTATATTCCAAATAACACAAAGTCCTTACATCAATCCAGCACCAAATCAGCAACAATTGTATGATTATTTAGATAATAGTCTCAACGCAATAGATGACTTATCAAATGTTGCTTTATCTCAGTTGTCTTTGGGGGCATCTCGGAATGATGTTCTAACCATAATGGATGAAGGAATGGAACTAATCGAAGCTTATCTGGATGATCACAACCTTCCATCTATCTTAACTTATGATAATGTTAATCTAATTATCGCGAATAGTAGCACTGCACTTAATCCTGTGTACATTCATTTTGAGGTTGAAGTTTCAATCCACATTAACAGTTTAGACCTATACTATGATAGTGTAATTCATCTTAATACTACTTATTTCATGGAAACATCTGGAACTATTGGTAATTTGAATTATGTTTATCTTTACAAAGAAGCAAATGGAGTTAAAACAATGGTAAACAATGGAATTGTTGCTATTTCGCCTAGTACATCTGTAACAAACTTAGGTGATGGTAGATATTCAGCTGATCTAGCTTCAGGACAAATGATAACAGCATTGTTACCTCATAACATCTGGTTATGGTTAGAAATTTAAGTGGAAGGAGAAGAAGAGCGAAAACCTATTCTACATCTATTTTATGTCCTTCATCTTCCTTTGCGTCTTTCTTTCTCTTAATGATAACTTCCAAAACTCCGTTTTTGTATTTTGCTTTAGCAGTTGATATATCTACAGGGGCAGGAAGACTTACTGCTTTTTCGTATTTTCTTGATTCAGAATGAGCTATGATTCTGAGTGTTTCTTCAGTTCCTGTCAGACTTATGTCTCCCTTATTAATTCCTGGAACTTCTGCAATAACTCTTACTAAATCTTTTTCCTTAAAAACATCTATTAAAGGTTCTCTAGTATCTGAAGTTTCAATATCTCCATACGCTTTGGGTTTAAGATTTCCAAATTGATTGAAGTTTGGTTTTCCATCTTCATCTACTCCAATTTTAAAACCATAAACAAAAGGATTGTTTGACATATTTTCTAACATACTTGGATCCAATCCACCCTCAAAATTACTCATAAGATTCTTCAACATTTCATCAATCATTTTCCCAAATGAAGAACCTTTCATGAAGGGAATGAACTCTTCCATGATTTTATTCATATCAAATTCATCGCTTCCAAAGAAATCAAATGGATTTTTATAATCATCAGGAGTTTTCTTCTTCTTTTTTTTATCGTTATCCTCTGGATTCATGATAAACCAACACCTAATCGTCGAGAAAAAAATAGATATCTTTGTATATAAATACACTTATTTGAAGAAAAATAAAATAAAAAAGACTAAATAGTCTTCTTATGCTTTGAGACCCTTTCTTGCCTTTTCAAGAGTTCTATCTGGGTCAGAATTATATTCTTGGATAACAGAAGCTACATCTTCGAAGTAACGTATTCTCTTTTTGACCATCCATCTTAAGATGGTTTTTCTTCTTTCGAGTTCGTCAAAGATTTCTTGTTCAGTTATTCCAGTATTTCCCATAATTTTTTCTAATACATAACTTCTTCCGAAGTAAATGAATGTATCATCCTTTGGATTCCATTGATAGAGTTTGTTTGTTAGAATTTCTTCAGTAACTGGATCTAAACCTATCAATTCAGTAACTGATTGAGTACGACGTGCAAATTTGGATTGTATTCTTACTTTTCTTATAACATGAATCAAATCTAATGATTTCATCATTGATCTTGGAATATTCATTGGTTTGCTTTCTAACCTATGAATTACCCCTTCCACAGAATCACCATGAATAGTACCTAAACCCCTATGACCTGTACTCATCGCTTGAAACATCGCGTAGGCTTCGTCTCCTCTGATTTCACCCACAATAATATAATCTGGTCTTTGTCTCATTGCTGCACGAACTAATTCAAACATCGAGATTTGTCCTCTTCTGTATCCTGTTTCGGTTGTTTCTCCAAAACCAGAACGAACAACACTTGGAATCCAGTTTTCATGGGCTAAATTCAATTCTGCTGTATCTTCAATTGTAACTACCTTCAGATCAGGTTTAATCATCATAGCAATAGTATTCAACAAAGTGGTTTTTCCTGCTGCAGTACCACCAGCAATCATTGTACTAATATTGTGTTCCATTGTAAACCAATAATATGCTGCAATATCCTGATCTATTGTGTTGTAAAGAATTAAGTCTGTAATTGTAAACGGATCTGATTTGAATTTTCTTGCAGTAAATGTAGATCCTCGTTGAGTTACTTCTTTTCCATAGGTTAGTTGTATTCTGCTTCCATCAGGTAAAGATGCATCTAACAGGGGATTTGCAATGCTTATATGTCTGTTTGCACGTTGAGCTAGTTTTATGATAAAACTATCTAACTCTTCATCTGTATCAAATGAGATGTTGGTTGCAATAGATTCATATTTTCTATGCCAAACATAAATTGGGATACCAGTCCCATCACAAGAAATATCTTCAATGTTAGGATCAAGCATAAAGGGCTGAATCTTCCCATATCCAATCAAATCTCTTGTAAGGTAGTACATAATCTTCTCAAATTGTGATTCATTCAACGAAATACGATAACGTTTAATGATATCAACTATTTTCTTCTTCAAAAATTCTTCAGCCTTTTCAGTTGATTTCAATACAGTAAAATCAACGTCCAATTCATCTACCATAATAGAGAATATTTTGTTATAAATAGCTGTTTCCTTACTATCAAGAGGAATTTCTACTATCATATATTGTGTACGCTTGGTGGTAGGATCAGTTTGTATCAAAACGTAAGAGAATGGAGGGCTTACTGGATATGTCTCTTCAAGAATTGGAACTGCTGCTGTATCAACAAAGGCTTCACCAGTATCATCTTGCATGAATTAATTATATGTACTACTCTTTTTAAAGTTATTTTTCATATTAGGTAAAAAATATAAGAAATAATGAGAAAATACTAATCAACTAGGGATATGCTGATATCTGCTCCATCATACACGTATATAATTGTTGGTGATGAATTCAAGCTTGATATTGTTCCAGATATGGTTAAAACACTAGGATCGATAAACAAGGACACAGTAACAAAAATATCCTCATTTTTTATTACAGATGCTTTAAGTGAGTAAGTATTCTCTGAAGATAAAACCTCTATTTCATAAGCTTCGTTTTGAATTTCTTGAGGTAGCGTTAACGGTCGTTGCATGTTTATAGAAATGGCTCCTAGGTTAATCTGATTCTGACCTTCGTTTAATAGATTGTGAATCGTTTCCGCCATATTTTGTAATATGTTTTCCATATTCGTTTTAAGAGCTGTTTCTTCCATTGTATTATTTATGGCAACCATTGTAACTGCTATACCTGCTATAGCAAGTGTTCCAACAAGAAGAATAGATAGGTACATGATATATTCGCTTGGCATGAAACTCTCCTTAACTTAATGATACGTTTATTATTATATTTATTAGATTTGCGACAATCCTATGCGCTAGATAAGTTGGATTTGCTGGGAAATATATAGGATACTCATTTAGTTGATATCTATATTGGTTTATCAAGGTTATTTCACCTTGCATATCATTACTATATTCAAACTCACCAAGATATTGTGTTTCAGTTCCTGCATAGGTTAGTTGAATATTGACATATTTCTGAGTTTCGCTAAATAATGAGATAGAATCATCTTTAACAAACTTCACATTAATAATGTCCATGTAATAGATTTCCTCAATTCCTGAAACAACATATTCAGTAGATAGAGTATATCTATAATAGAGTGCTAATTCTAGAAATGCAGGTTCGTATAATGCTCTTGAGGTGTTTACAACTGCTATGTCATTGTAAACTGTACTACTTCCATTGAGAAACAGATAGTCTTGATTTTGAGGACCAACTATATATCTATGCTCTCCTTCGTCGTAATCTCCGACAGCTGTACTACGATGAATGATTCTCGTAACATTATCTTGTAAAACCAAAATATTTTGAGCTCCTAAAATATCTTTCAGAATGAATGTAAAAGCCCAATCTTCAACTAACTGAATAGTTCCTTCTTCTTGTACATATAGGAAGTCAGAACTTGCAGGAGGAAGACTTTGAATTAGATCTTGTATAGTGGCATCTAGAGCTATGAAATATAGGTTACTGCTATTATTGTAACTTTTATCTTTGAATTGGCTTATGCTGGGCATCATGTAGACTAAAGAAATCCCTATTGCAGCAGTTATTAGAGCAAACATTAATACAACTGAGATTATTGGAGATAATGCTCTTCGATTCATTCTGAATTTCATTGTATGGAACTAATATAACTTGCATAAATTAAAGTTTATCGGAATTCTCCATCACAGTTGGACATATGTTTTGTGTAAGGCATGATTTTTGTCCATAGTATTTTTAATTGATTTAAAACCAATCTCGTTTCTGTAATTTTCGCGTATTATTTTTGTCGGATTTCTACGCTACTTAGAGAGGTTGAACTCTCCAATAGATGAATGTTGTAAAGGCTTAAATATCGTTTCGAATCCTTTATTATACTTACTTGTAGTTTCGATTTTGTAAAATCATGCAACAAGTCAAAAAACTCGTCGGGGTTTATAAACCAAAGTAAAAATAAACTAAGAAAGGGGTTATTGTGACAGAAGTAATATTATCAAAAAACGCTCAAACTGTTCTTGAAAAAAGATATCTGCTTAGAGATGAGAATAACAAAGTAATTGAAACACCAGAAGAGATGTTCAATCGTGTTGCAAGTTCTATTTCTAGCTCGGAAGAGGAAAGGATAGAATTTTTAGAATTGATGACATCACTAAGGTTTTTGCCAAATTCACCAACACTTATGAATGCAGGAACAGCTCTAGGTCAACTCAGTGCTTGTTTTGTTCTACCGATAGAAGATGATATGTCTTCAATCTTTGATGCTGTAAAACATAGTGCGCTAATTCACCAATGCTTAACTAAAGATTCTCTTGTTATGACAGGTGATGGCTTAGTAAAAATCAAAAATGTAAAAGCTAATTCTCTCGTTGAAACTGATGAAGGAGTTTTTTCTGTATCTAAAGTTTATTACAACGGTAAAAAACCAGTCTATAAAGTAGAAACTGCACATGGTTACTCAATCACTGGAACAAAACTGCATAAACTCTTAGTTATGAATAAGGATGGAAAACGCTGCTGGAAAAAAGTAGGTAGTCTAAAGAAAGGAGATTGGTTGATTATAAAACCAAGTAATTGGTTGGGTTCGAAAATTCAATTACCAAAGTTCGAATATGTTCCCAAAACAGGAGGAAACCAAACAAGTTTCAAACCAATTCTGTACGATCTACCAGATAAACTAACTCCTGAGTTATCCGAGTTAATTGGTTTATATATTGCAGATGGAAGCAATCATCAGGATGGAATACGTTTTACAGTTGGAAAACACGAAGCGGAAGTAGTAGACCGAATAAACAACCTTTCTATGATATTGTTTGGAAAAATGCCTTCCTCTGTTGAATTTGAATCTGTATTTGAAGTTGGAATTTTAAGTGTCCAAATAAAAGAATGGTTAAGCTTCTTAGGTCTTCTCAAAAAAAAGTCATCTAGAGCAGAAATACCTAAGTTAATTCTTGAATCAAGTGAAGAAAACGTCAGAGCATTTCTCAAAGGTCTTTTTAATGCAGATGGTTGTATTAGAAAATCCGGACACATCACTTATACATCTAGTTCACATAAGCTAATTTGTGATTTACAAATAACATTACTTCATCTTGGTATACCCACTAGAAAATATAGGAATAAAACAACTGGAGTTTATCAAATTTCAATATGTACAAAGTCTGGTTACATCAATTATAAGAATAAAATAGGTTTTATTTCTAAGAAGAAGAAATACAGATTAGAAGACATTAAGTCTGAAGATATATTCAAAAGAGGTCAAATAATCCCAAATCAAAATCAAAGGATAAGAGACTGGTACAGTACAATTCCGAAAGGAGAGAAAATAAAGTTTCTCAAGGAATATGGTGGTTTAGTAAATCGTTCTGAAATTAGAGAGTTAAGCTATCAGAAATTAAAGATGCTGACAAAACTAGAAATGAAACCTGATTTTTTCGATGAGTTGTTACTCTCAGAAGATATTCTTTATACTCAAGTACGAGCAATTAAATCAGTTGGAATAATGGAAGTTTTCGACCTTACTGTTCCTGAGAAACACGCTTACATTGCAAACGGTTTCATTTCTCATAATAGTGGCGGAGGAACAGGTTTCAGTTTTTCTAAGCTTAGGCCAAAAAATGATGTAGTAAAAACTACTGGGGGAATAGCAAGTGGTCCTCTTTCTTTTATGGAGGTTTTCAATGCTGCTACAAACACTGTGAAGCAAGGAGGACGCCGTCGTGGGGCGAACATGGGCATTTTACGTGTTGATCATCCTGATATCATGGAGTTCATTACTTGTAAAGAAGATCAAAATCGTTTAACCAACTTCAATCTCTCTGTAGCAATTACTGAACATTTCATGAAAGCTGTTGAGAAAAATGAAGATTATGATTTAATTAATCCACGAATCAACAAAGTATCTGGTAAAATGAATGCTAAAGAGGTTTTCAACAAAATTGTTGAAATGGCTTGGAAAAATGGAGAACCAGGAATTGTTTTTATTGATAGAATAAATAAAGATAACCCCACGCCAGAATTAGGCGAGATAGAGAGCACTAATCCTTGCTTAATTGGCGAAACATGGGTAACTACTGATAAAGGACCGAAAATGGTTCATGATTTGGTTGATCAAAAAGTAAACATTTTACATAATGGAAAATATCTCCCAACCACTGAAGAAGGTTTTTTCTCAACTGGTTACAAGGAGATTCTTGAAATAAACACAGATAGAGGTTACTCAATTCAAGCTACGGCAAATCATTTAGTCAAAGTAGTAACTAAAAAAACTCGAAATAATATAGATACAGAGTGGAAACAAGTAGTTGATCTAAAACCAGACGATAAGCTAGTACTAAGTAATAACCGCAATTCACGTTGGGATTATGGAGAAGGTTCCTATGCTGAAGGATATCTCTTAGGAATGCTACTTGGTGATGGTGTAATAACAGAAACAAATGCACGGATAATGGTTTGGGGAGAAAATCAAGGATCACAATCCATAAGGAATGAAGTAGAAGAACACGCATTCAACCTTCCCCACCGTTCAGATTTCAAAGGATTCTTTAGAATAAAAAACCGTGATGAACACATATTAAAATTAAGAGCACTTCATGATCTAGCTGAAAGTTATGGGATGTCTAAAGGATCTAAATTGCTTACACCCCTTATTGAAACAACAAGTTTTGATTTTCATATAGGTTTTCTAAAAGGTCTATTTGATGCAGATGGTTCTGTTCAAGGAACACAAGACAAAGGAGTCTCTGTTCGTCTATCTCAATCAAATCTTAATACACTTAGGTCTGTTCAACGAATGCTTCATAGAATGGGTATTGCTTCAACAATTTATCAAAACAGAAGAAAAGTACATTATAAAGAGATGCCTGATGGTAAAGGTGGACACAAGAAGTATAAGATTAAACCACAACATGAACTTGTAATCTCAAAGGATAATATTATTTATTTTGCAGAAATTGTTGGTTTTGCTGATGTGGAGAAACAGCAATTATTGGATGAAAAGATAGCTAATTACACAAGAGATCAATATAGAGAACGCTTCTTGGCCAATGTTACAGAAATAATTCACATAGGTAAGAAAGAAGTTTATGATGTTCAAATACCTGGTGAAAATGCTTTTTCAGCAAATGGAATCTGCACTCATAATTGCGGCGAATTACCTATGCTAGCTTGGGAGAGTTGTAACCTCGGTTCTATTAACCTTTTGCAGCATGTAAAAAAAGGTAAAATCGATTGGGACTTATTGGAAAAATCCGTACGAACAGCTGTTCGTTTTCTAGATAATGTAATAGAAAAAAATCAGTATATACTTCCAGAAATCGAACAGATAACTAAAGCTAATCGAAAAATAGGTCTTGGAATTATGGGTTTTGCTGATTTACTTGTAAAACTAGAAATTCGTTATGATTCAGAAGAGGGGTTAGCTAAAGCAAATGAAGTGATGTCTTTTGTGCAAAAAAATGCACGGGATGAATCTCAAGTATTAGGTGAAAAGAAAGGTAACTTTCCCAATTTCAATAAAAGTATATATCGAGATCAAACTGAAAACCTTCGTAATGCTACTGTTACTTCAATAGCACCTACAGGAACTATCTCCTTAATCGCTGGCTGTTCCAGCGGTATCGAACCTTATTATGCTATAGCTTTTACTCGAAATGTACTGGATGGAAAGAAGCTTTTTGATGTCAATCCTCTTTTTGAACAAAATCTAAAGGATTTGAAAATCCATTCAGAAGAACTACTAGAAAAAGTGTCTTCCTCTAACACTATTCAAGATTTGGAAGAGGTTCCTGAGGATTTAAGAAATATCTTTGTTACTTCTCACGATATAACTCCTGAATGGCATATTAGGATGCAAGCTGCTTTTCAGAGGTATAATGACAATGCTACATCAAAGACAATAAATTTCACCTCAACTGCTACAAAGGAGGATATCGCCAATGCGTATATGTTAGCATACAAACAAGGGTGCAAAGGAATAACTGTTTATCGTGATGGTTCAAGAAAATATCAGGTACTTTCAACAAAGAAACCAGAAAAGCAAGATTCAAAGAAATTAACTATTATTTCTGAGAAAGTCGAACCAAGACCTAGACCTGAGGTAACAGTTGGACGAACCCATAAGATTCGTTCAGGTTGCGGTAATCTTTATGTCACTGTTAATAGTGATGAAACGGGAGTTTGTGAAGTTTTTGTTCAGGTAGGTAAGAGTGGAGGTTGTATTGCTAGCCAAAGTGAGGCTGTTGGACGATTAATCTCTCTTGCATTGAGATCAGGAATAAAATTGGAATCGATAGCAAACCATTTAGCAGGAATAAGATGTCCAAGTCCAAATTTCTATCAAGGACAAACTGTTTTATCATGTCCAGATGGAATAGCCCATGTTCTGGAGAAATATATAGAAGGTGAAACCATCGTCCGTTCTAATGGAGTAATTGCTTGTCCAGATTGTGGAAGCATGTTAGAGTTTGCTGAAGGGTGCTTTACTTGCAGGAGTTGCGGTTATAGTAAATGCGATTAACCTTTCTTTTTCTTTTACTTTTCAAGCATAAGGTTTTTTTGTATTAAAGTTTGTATTGGTTTGATGATTGTCTGGTTTGATGCTGTAACTTCAAAAGAACCCTTACTATTTAATGCAATAGCAAAAGAATTAGAGAAAGCAGGTCATGAAGCTATTTTCACATGCAGAAATTATGATTATGTTGCCAGTCTTTTCTTTCTTTTGGACTTAGATGTAGAAATAATGGGTAAACATGGGGGAGGAACTCTGTATGGCAAATTAAAAGCAGGAAATGAGAGAATTGCACAACTTGCAGATTATATTAACAGTCTTGAAAATAAACCAGATTACCATATATCCTTCTCATCCCCTGAATCAACCAGAGTAGCTTTTGGTTTAGGAATACCTACAATTACAATCAATGACTCACCCCATGCAAAGGCTGTTGGAAAATTGACAATCCCATTATCAAAATATTTAGTTTATAGTTCATGTATAGCTGATGATAAATGGTTCTCACTTGGAGCCACACGAGATCAATTAGAGCCATATGATGGTATTGATGAAGTAGCATGGTTGCAGGATTTTAAACCTCAAAAAGAAACTCTTGAGATGTTAGGATTACATATAGATGATAGCTTTATTGTAGGTCGTCCAGAGGAAAGCAGTGCAGCTTATATGCTTGAAAGAAATATGGTTGGACAAACTCTTCTTGTCGAGATTTTGGAAGAAATTTTCGAAACATATGATGGAAGAGCTGTAGTTTTTCCCAGATATGAAAGCCAAGAAAAATTATTAAAAAAGAAATTTAAGAACAGAATTATCGTTCCCCCAAGAGCCGTAGATACATTATCTTTATATTATTATTCAGACTTGTGTATAACAGGAGGGGCTACCATGGCTAGAGAAGCTGCAGCTTTAGGAACTCCTTCTATTTCCTACTATCCTAATCCTCTCGATGTTCTTGAATATATTTCAGATATAGGCATTCCTTTACATAATGAATATACAATTCAATCAGCTATTCTGAAAGCAAAAGAGCTCATCGATAAATCTGAGGAAAAGCTTGTAATGAGAAGTAAAACAAAACAAATTCTAGCAGAGCTGGAATCACCAACTACAAAGATTTCCACTTTATTGTAATAACGTGATTTTGTTCCCTACGAAAAGATTTAATTTAACTCCATTTTTACTCGAATTGGTTATTAATGACTTTTCATTCAGAGAAAATGCAAAAAATTAAACCAAGTGGCATTCGAGAACTTTTTGCAAAAGCACAAGGTATACCCGATACAATTTCTTTAGGTATTGGTGCACCAGATATTACAACTCCCGAAGTGCTAAAAAGAGAAATGCGATATGCTGTAGATTTCAATTACAACAACTATGACCAATCTCCAGGCAATCCCAAACTTCGAACAATGATTGCGAGAAAATACAAGGAAGAATATGGAGTCGATTATAGCTCAGATGGAGTTCTAATAACTTGTGGGGGTGTTCAGTTAGTATATACAGCATTACAAACTTATCTGGGGAAAGGTGATGAAGTATTGATTCAAGATCCCTCATTCTTAACTTATCCTCACCAAGTACATTTAGCAGGAGGAAAAACAGTTTGGATGCCATCAACTAGTGATTTCAAGATAGATATTGAGAAAATGAAAGAGCTAGTCAATGACAAAACCAAAATGATGATTTTGAATTTCCCAAGCAATCCCACTGGAGCTATTATGGAGAAACATGAATTAAAAGCCCTGGTTGATATAGCTGTTGATCACAATCTAATGATAATTAGCGATGAAGTGTATGAATACTATACATTTGATGAAAAAAAGCATGTCCATATTGGTTCAATAGATGATGCTTATGAAAGAACTCTGACTGCTAATTCTTTTTCAAAAACCTTTGCAATTCCTGGATGGAGAATAGGTTTTGGGGTATCAACAGTTGAAATCATGAAACCCATGATTGGTTATCATACTTATGTTATTGCAAATGCGACGACACCAGCACAAGTAGCTCTTGCAAATTATATGCATACAGATGAAGCAAAAGAATTCCAAAAATATATTAAAAACGAGTTTCAACAAAGAAGAGATGCTATTGTTGATGGTTTCAACTCAATTGAAGGTATTAAGTGTCATAAATCATCAGGCTCATTCTATTGCTATCCAGATATATCTGAATCAAAATATCCAACTGGAGAAGAATTTTCTAACAAAGCCTTCGAGGATGCTAGAGTTGTTCTGGTTCCTGGAACTGAATTTGGACCAACCCAAACAAAAAATATAAGAGCAAGTTTCGGTTCGGTTAATTTAGCGAAAATAGAAGACGTTATTCACAGATTAACTAGAATGTTGGAACAATCAAAGGGAAAATGAAATAATTTAAAAATGATAATACTAAATCAATGGTGAGAACTAATGGCAGAGGAAAAACCTAAACTTAGCTTTTACTGCAAATTCTGTGAAAAAGTGTGTGAGCAAGACTTTATTGGAGAAGATAGGACAAAAGCTTTCATTCTAACATTTTATTGTCCGGAATGCGGAAGTTATCAAGTATTTGATTTCTTTGGGAGCCAGTTTGAGCAACCAACTGAGTTAGATTGAGCAAAGAAATCACAATTTTATCCTTATTTCTTTGAGACTGTTAGTGATTTAACAGAGCCAGTTTCAAAAAATTATAATTCAAAAATGAAAGTTCGAAAAAACACGAACATTATATTTTTAAATGAAAATTTGCTATATAGTTTAAGAACCAAGAGGGGTTCAAATATGAAAAAACAAATATTTTTAGGAATAGGTTTATTAATAATATTATTGCCTTTCGTTACTCCTTCTTCACCGATGGCTGTAACAGATGCATATACAAATTCTCCTTTTCCATCAACTCCCGAACTTAATGCTGTAACAAGTGGTCAAAAGCTTTACTACAACATTTCAGAGTTCCAATATGGTGATGGAATTTGGGATATTCTTGATATGCTTCTTGAACAAGTCGGAGGTCCATCCTTTGATAAAGGAATAATTGGATCGTTAGAAGGTAGCGAAATTGTTACATATATTGCCAATATGGACAACATCTATCTATATAATTGGGATGATACGATTGGTGGATATGTAAATCAAACTTTAGCTGAAGCAATGGAAATATTCACATTCTTACAACTAAATGATGATTTGGGAGTATATGTAAATGCCTCACAGTTTTCATTTCCTGAAGACTTTGCACAAAATAACCTGACAGATTTCTGGGATTATTGGCCTTGGGGTAATTTCAATAACCCCATAGAACCTGAATTCTGGAGTGGATTTAATAGTTCATTCCCAAACACATTCGTAGAAGGTTTCGATCACGAGAACAATTCTATGGGTTATCATGACTGGTATAATTATCCTCAAGAAAACTGGTACAATGATAATGACATATGGTGGTTTGGTTATGACCTAGGGCTTGCTGTAGGTTATGATGTAGGCTACCAGGCCTCATACGAAAGTGGAGGAGATCCAGCATGGTATGATGGTTGGCTTGCATTAGATGGTTATTACGATGGATTTCAAAGTGCGAAAGCTGATGGTTTTAGTACTGGACAAGGTGATTATCTAGCAAACAGAATTCCAGATAAGAGATTCATGGGTTCATTACCAGCAGCAACTGATGTCTATGATTTCGGTTACAATATGGATTATCCCAGATACTACGAAATGTGGTATCAAGAAGGTTTTCTATATGAAGGTGCTCAAGAGTACTTCAGAAGAGAATTATACAAAGATCTATATGACGCTGAATGGCAAACCTTCTGGAGTGGCTATGTAGAAGGTTATGAAAACTATTACTGGAATGGATACTGGAACGGTGACGCTGACAAATTAGGTGGATATCCTGGACCAAATTATTGGCCTCCTGAACCATGGAATGATCCATGGGATGAGCGTGAGGCTGGATACTTTGATGGAATGCAAGCTGGATATAACGCTGGATACGACGATGGATATTATGGATATAATATTGGTGAACAATTCTTACAAGGTTTGTGGAATTACAAACACAACGCATATTATGATGGTTTCGCCACAGGAGCAGCTGATAAAGTAGCTATGCTTCCTGCTAACAATGTTCCTGCAAGTCTACCATACTCACCTTCAACAACTGATCCTTATGAACAAGGTGCAAACTACATTTATGAACGTCAATATGGTAATGGATATGACAATGGTTATCTATATGCAGCTTTAGTTACTAGTCCTGATTCATTGAATTGGCTCTGGAGTAATGGTCCATTCTACACTATGACCCTACCTGATTTCGAATTTACATTAGGAACTGGTTCAATAGTACCAACTCCACTAATGGATTTCACAATGCTTTCTGACCTAAATTTGATTTTTGGTGAGGATGTAGACTGGGATTTCAATTGGGGTGCACATGATTACTGGCCATTTAGTGATAATATTATACCAATGCAAACTTTCTATGCTGGAACAACTGATTGGAATGAGTTAAATACATTTTCACAAATTCAAAACGATACAGACGGCAAACCAGGTATAACAACTACTTATGATATTGCAAACGATTACTTTGAAATTGAAATGCATTTGAATGCTACTGAACCAGGAATTTCACTAGATGTATTCTGGGGTTATGATACTGTTTCTGGTATGTTACTCAATGTTACAACAGATCTTGATTTCTACTCGATGACTGATGTTTGGGCTAATTTAACCATAGAATATAATCCTGCTAAAACAGTCGATGTTACGCCTTCATTACCATCACCAAGTTCATGGACTTACCTGGTAAACAACTTTGTTTTCTACTTTGATTTACCACCTGCATCTGATCCAGATTTTGTAGAAGGTATCACTGAATTCAAGACAAATGGTTTATCCTCAATTGGTAATCCAATTCTAGGTGTTGATATGGTTGGTTTCGATGGTTTGTGGGCTGAAGCTGATGTTACAATGTATGATCCAGCGAATGTTTCTAAACCACCTGAACTAGGTAACTATGTCTGGCCAATTTTCTCACCACAAGGACCCATGTGGAATCCTAATGACTGGGAAATGTATAATGGTCTATGGACTACTATGAGTTCCATAGTTAGTGTAACACCATACTTAGAATCTGCATTAAGTGCATTAGCACTTCAAAACACAAATGTTGATCTAACGACAATCGATCTAAACCTTGTAGCAGATCAATACTATTATGCTGCTCAAGATATTATATACTACTATGTTACAATTGATGCACAAATTGACTTTGGATGGTCAATGCTCAATGGAGAATACATTTGGGAAACAATAACACAAGATGGTTGGATTAGAGGTTCAATTTGGATAGGTGTAGATTACACAACTGGAATTGTTCTAGGAGCTGGAGCTAAAGCAAGCTTTGAGTTCGAAGTCACTCAAGTACCAAACTATGGTATGAATGGTGGTATTCTATCCGCTTACATCGAAATGTCTATTTGTGCTAATTTCAAAACACTACCTGATCTTTACACATTGATTGGTGGATTACCAGCAGTTAATGAATTCGGTATAGTATCGATTCTAAGCATAATTGGATTAGCTGCAGTAGCTAGCGCAGTAATATTTACCAAAAAGAGATAAATTCTTATCTTTCTTTTTCTTTTTTTGTTTTATCTGAATTCTAATGTAAAAAGAAAATTAGATAAAGGGATTTTTAGCTATCCCTAACTTAACAAGAGTTTTTAGAACTTTATACCCAAATCTGATTTTGAAATCAAGTTTCTTGGCAGTAACACTGAGTTGTTTTATCCTTAAATATGGTACTTCATTGTTCAATCCCTTTGTTCTTTCTTTTGAAATTAAGTCTATGTTCAGAAGAAGTTCAGGAATTGTGCCAGAGACAGAGATATCCTGAACAGGGAATTTTATCTCACCACCTTTTACATACCATCCAGAACCAGTGACTGCAAATCTTCCACTGCTTAAGTCAGACATATGTATGCCCATGAAACTTTTCATCATAAAACCTTCTTTAGTTTCAGACAACATTTCATCTAGAGAGGAATCACCTGGATCTATCATTGTAGCATAGGTTCCAATCGCAGGTGGAGTTTTAGCAGGATTCCCTCCAAAGAAGCCACCTCTTTGAGCTTTTCCATTACTTTCCATATTCAGTTTCCCTGCATAGTAGCTATCAAGATAATAGGTTTTGAGAATTCCATTCTCGATTAAGTTTGTTCTTTCAGTTGGAGTACCTTCTGCATCATATAAAGCAGAAGTAATCATATCTGAATGGAGAGGATCATCGGTTAGAGTGAAGTTATCTGGTGCTATTTGTTCTCCAATTTTATCTGCATAGACTGTTTCACCTCTAGATGCTTTATCACCACGTAGAAGTGTATCTAAAATCATAAGCAGACCTCCAAAAAGACCATAAGAGCCTTCTGGAGTTATGATTATTGGATAGTCACCTGCAAGAGACATTGTTTGGGGTTTAGCAGATTTTAGTGTTTTGTCAATTGCTATTTGGCTAATTTCTTTTGGTTTAACTTGGCCCCAAGTTCGACTTCCTTCGAAATGAAAATCATAATTTGGAAAACCATGAGTGGATAAATATCCTATACCTAATCCATATCCTGCATCTCTATCATGAATATCAATACCTTGTGAAGTTTTGAGAAATGAATCACCAATACCCATAAAACCCATAGCTTGTAAGAAGTAAAGATCTTTAGGTAAGTCGCTAGGAAGCATTTGTTCAAAGACTTCAGCTGCTTGATCTGAATCAAGATTAAACAAATCTTCATCTAAGTCGAGTTTTGCTTTGTTTTTCCTAGGTTCTGGAAATGTTTTAAGATCAGGATCTTGTTTCTTGGTTTGAGCACATTGTATTGCCATTTTTACAGTCATTTCAATATCCTTTTTCTCGAAAGACGAAGTGTAAGCAAAACCTTGAGCCTTATTCGCGATTACTCTGAATGCTAAACCATGTAATATACCTATATTGTGCTTTGGTTTATCTTTTTCAACTTGTAAATTGTATGATTTCTGATTCAATCCAAAAGCTTCACACTGATCTGCTCCTGTTTTCTTTGCATATTGTAAACCATGATCTAAAGCTGATTGGATTTTTTTATTTAAATCGTATTCTGACATTTTTTTCACCTAACCTACTACAATATTTTTCACAGCTAACCATCCAGCTGTAACTCCAACAGGTGCTGATTGACCGTCTTTTCCACAAAATCCGATGCTGTCAAGAGGATCTCCCATTTCTGGTGAAACGCCTGTAATTTTAAGCAGGGTTTCTAGGGTATTTCCAGCTATGGTAGTAGGTCGGTATCTTTCTCCTACTTCTCCATTCTTGATTTCATATAATTCAGCTGCACCAAAATTGAATGTACCCTTAATTGGATCAACTTGTCCTCCTCCCCCTTGCATGAGTAGAAAGCCATTTCTTATTTTCTCTATTAGTTCTTCATGTTTCATGGGATCCTTGGCTGGAAAAATAAATGTATTAGTCATTCTCACAATTTGAGGGACATTGTATGCTTCAGCTCTTGAATTACCTGTTGGTTTAAGATCAAAATGATTCGAAGAGCTTCTATCTGTTAGATATGTTTTCAATATCCCATCCTTGATGACATAGTTTTTCTGACCAGGAACTCCTTCATCATCATATTTAATGTATCCAAATGAATTAATTCCTGCAGATTTTTTCAGCGAACCATCATCGATTAGATCTACACAAGGATTTCCAACTTTTTTACCTAGCTTTCCTCTAAGAACACCAGCTGTTTGAACAAAATCACCCTCTGCTGAATGTCCTGCAGCTTCATGTGCAAAGAGATGATTTATTGTTCCATCTAGAACAACAGGATATCTGCCGCTTTTCACTTTTGGAGCTTTTAAACCTTCCAAGGCTCTCTCTTTTGCTTTCTCCCCTAATTGGCTTGGGCTTCTTATATCAACTAACTCTACCCCACCAACATGCCCGATTCTGCTTCTCCCTTCTATAGTTTCAGAACCTTCTCTAGCAACTGATAGTGCATACATCATTACGTAAGGAACCTCATAAACTATTTTTGTTCCTTCTGTAGTGACTAAAGTCATCCTTCTAAGAACTTCTCTGAAGAAGGATGTTCTAGACTTAATCATGTCATCCTCTTGAGCTTTATCAGCTTCTAATGTAAATTCTATTTTTTCATCAAAACCCGTGTCATCTAGTTTTTTCTCTTGTTCTCCTATGAAATTGTCTTCAACAACTTTCACTTTAGCTAGAGAGATGTCTTTTTTCTTCTGCTTCAGATTAAGCTTGTTTGCTTTTAGAGCCATATCTATTACATCTTCATATTTCTCTAAAGGTCCATAAGCAAAACCCCATGCTCCTTCATTTAAAATTCTAATTCCTACACCTGATTCGATTCCAGTTGTACTAGCTTCTACTCTACCATTTACTGTTCGAATCTGAGTCATAAGCGAATTTTCTGCTCTTATGTCTCCATAAGGTATTTGTAAATCTTGCAATTTTTGTAATGCTTTATCAACAACATCTTGAGACATTATTATCATCCTAAGAAAACTTAAGCCAATTATAAAAGTATTCAAATGATGGTTTGATGTAATAAATTTTGAAATAAACTTAAAATGACTATTGATTTCTGTTAGATATGGATTTGAATCTGACAGGTAAGCATGTTTTATTGACAGGAGGTACTGGAGGGATAGGGAAGGTTATTATTGATCAATTAATTGAAGAAGAAGCTAGAGTAACTATTCATTACAATACTAATACTGTGAGTGCTACTGAGATTCAAAACAAATATGATTCAAGTAGCGTTTTCCTTGTTCAAGGTGATTTGAGAAAAGAAGAAGATATTGAAAATCTTTTTTTTAAAGCAAATGATCATTTTGGTAGAATTGATAACTTAATTGCTAATGCAGGTATTTGGGGGTCTGAATCTACTTTTACATCTGAATTAAGTTTGGATCAGTGGAATAATACTTTGGATGTTAATTTAACAGGTGTATTTCTCTGTGTAAGAGCTTTTTTTAGAAATCTAATCAAATATCCAGGAAAATCTGCTTCAATAGTTCTTGTAGGTTCTACAGCTGGTCTTTTTGGTGAAGCTGGACATGCGGATTATTCTGCTTCCAAAGCAGCTCTAATGTATGGTCTAACAAAAACTTGGAAAAATGAGATAATTCACTATGTGGAAATGGGTAGAGTTAATTCCGTTGGTCCAGGATGGGTTCTTACAGAAATGGCTATGAAATCATTAGAGGACATAGAAGAAGTGAGAAAAATTCTACAGACAATACCTATGCAGAAGATTGCATCAGCTACTGATGTATCAAATACTGTTTTATTCTTATTGTCTGATAAAGCTTCAGGTCATATAAGTGGTGAATCTCTTTTAGTAAGCGGGGGTATGGAAGGAAGGGTTCTTTTTGATAAATCTCATGTAGATCTGAGTTTTTTTAAAAAAGAAAATAATGGTTAATGTAAGTATATATCAATAGCAAACTTTTTTTTACTCTATCAAATGTTCTTATGATGTCAAAATCTCTTCCTGCTAAAGAAGTTGAGTCTAATTACTCCAATGTTCTTGAAAAAATTCACAAAAGTGCAAGACTTACTGGAAGAGATGGTTCAGATATTACACTTGTCGGAGTAACTAAGAGAATTGCTTTTGAAAGAATAAAACCGGCTCTAGACGCAGGGTTAAAGATAATCGGGGAAATTATAAGTACTGAATTGAAGAAAAAGCTACTTAGGATTAAGGAATATTCGCCTTTATCGAAGATTCATGTTGTAGGTCAGATGCAGTCAAATAAAGTCAAATATTCTGTTGAACAATGTAATTTAATTCAAAGTGTACAAAGTAGTAAAATCCTATCCTTAATAAATAAATATGCACAGAAACTTGACTTAATCTATCCCGTTCTTTTGCAAGTCGATTTCAGTCAAGTAGAAAAAAGAAAAGGTTTGGATAAGCAGGAAGTTATCAAATATCTAGAAGAGATAAGGAAACTCAATCATATAGAGGTTCAAGGAATTATGACAATAGCTCCTCTTGAATATGAACTAGAAGAAGTTTCACTAAATAAGTTCTTTGAGAGAACAAATTCCATTTTTCAAAAAGAGATCAAACCTCGAATTTCTGTTGATTCTCCAGTAATTTCTATGGGAATGTCAAGTGATTATGAAATCGCAATAAAGCAAGGTTCTAACATGGTAAGAGTAGGTACAGCTATATTTGGATCACGAACATGAATTTATTGCTTATCCTCTACTATTGCTGTTGGGTATTCAGACAATCTGAATAATGCTTCTTTTATCGTTTCTGATAAATCTATTATATTTGTTTCACCATTTTCTATGAGATAGGAAATTACTGCTTTCATCCCTTCTAGTACTGGACCTGTATTTTCATCAAATTTCATTCTTGCTACAAATCCAACTATATCACTCATGACAATCAAACGATCTCTATATTCATCCATTTCTCTCTTATAATCTGGTTCTAGATATAGTCTGATTTCCCAATCTTTGGGGTGGCTAATTACTGAAACATTTGGAAATTTTAAGATATCCATTACTTCAGCTTTGGTTAAAAATACCTCCTTAGGGAAATCACCTAATACAATATAATATCCATTAATATCACTTGACAGTACAAGATCGTTTTTGATGAATAAAGTACTAGTTAATCTTCCATAAGTATCAATCATCTTTGTAAAAGTATTTCCGAGAACCCTCATGTTTAAGTAAAGATTGTTTTCAAACTCCTTTCTAGATTGACTTTTACTCCAAGCTCGAAGAACTGAATCTGCTACTCTTTTCTCACCACTTATCATCTGATTATAGGAATCATCGATTACATATTCTGGTATTCTTCTGTATAGTAGGATTGAGATTGCGATTTCCATGAAATTCTTAGGTAATTCTGCAATTTCTTGTGGGTTGATTCTGTTCACAGTATCAATAATCTCTTTAAGGCTTTGTTTTTCAGAAATAGTAAGCTTTCCATATTCCAATTTTTGTATTTTGAATACATCCCCAATCCATTTAGAGGCGTTTTTACCAACTTCTGATAAGTGAGACGATAAATTGACACTCACATCTTTTGACCAACTTTCAACCATTTTAGTCATCTGATCATTCAAAGGATTCCAGTTTTTGATTAACATTCGTCGAATGTATTTGAGGTCTTTGAGAGATCTACTATAAAGTCTCATTGCTTTCTTTTTATAATTCAAATCATTTTTTCTTAGATTAGAGAATCCATTAAGTAATTCTTGTATGATTCTATATATTTTTGGTGCATAAATATTCCAACTTTCTTGGCATCTCTCATGGAAATTTTTACCTCTGAATCTTTGTGGAATATCTTGTATAATTGGAAATGATGGAAAGCTGTTTTGAACATCAGGTAACCTGTGAGCTTGTGTTAGTTTTCCAGCCATTTCACGATTAAAAACAGTTATCAAAGTGTCGATTTGGTTGTATACTTCTCCTTCAAAGTGAAACATTTTCTGAAGATAAGTACTAATCATTCCTCTAAGAATTGCTTTTGAATATGCTCTCTTTAGAACATTTGTATTTATCAGACAAGTAGTAAGAAATTCAGCATCCTGTTCTGCAGCTCTAAGTGGTATAATTGTGTTAGCTAGATTTATAGTTACATTTTGCTTCTGTAACAATTCTGTTGAAGAAATTGTTCTTCCGTCAAATCGAAGTTTGGTTCCTTTGAAGAATGATTTCTTTGACTGCACTGGAACTGAATTTACGAAGGCTTTAATTTCTCCTTCATCAATAGCAGCCCCTATAAGATCAGTAGAACTCAGATTCATTTGTTTTTGAGTTTCATAACCTCTGCCTTTTAGATCATCCATAATTTTTGATAAAATGCTAACAAAAACTGTTTTTGGAGCAATTTGTCTGAATGAATTAACCATAAAAGAGAAAATGTCACCTAAGCTTGCATTAAACAGCTGATCCTTGATGATTTTTTCTAGAGTTGTGATAATAGCTCTTTCCAAAGCACTAGCAAATAAGACTGATTCTTCAATATTTGACAATTCTAATTGTTTACCTACACCCATCGTAGTGAATTTATCAGATAGTTGTTTCAACCACTTTGGTTGTAAAACTGTTAGTTTAGAAAATCGTTCCTTTAGCAAGGTTCTTTTTACACTAATGGAAGTTCCTTTTCCTTTAGATCCTTTAACCTTTGTAGAAGAAAGTTTCTTCTCACCCAAAATGGAAAAAGTAAAATCAATGATTGCATTCCAAATACTTGGTGGTAGTTTCTTTCCTATGAAAGGTTTGATAAGTTGTGAATAAAACAATCGAGCACTTTGAAGAGCTAAAGGTGAAACATCTTCAATTAAAGCATCGCAAATCATAGAACCTGGATTTGGTACTTCAGCTGCTAAGGTTATCTGATTTTGAATTGAAGAGAAGAGGTTAACATCTCTATAATCAATTAGAGAACATAATGGTTCATCTTTTGCTAATGTATAGACAATATCCTTAGCTAAGTTATGAGCTATGAACGAACTAGCAGAATGGATTTCATCAATTGTTAGTTTCTTAAGTTGAGCTGCAACCTTCTTATTCAGATTCTTTGCAAGATATTTATCTATCAGCTCTTGTGGCTTAATGTCTCTGCTCTTAAGATTTCTTTCAATGCTATTTCGAATTTCTTCGATTACAAACCTTGGTCGCTCATATTCAACAAGAACAAAAGGATCCTTAATTATTATCTGATTAAGTATATCTTGTGCTACCATTTGAACTAAAAGTTGACGTTTGAAGGGAACTATTGCTCCCTTATCCCATGAATTTTCATCCTCCCCTAACCATGCTCTCAAATCTTTCAACTGTGCAACTGTGGGGAATTTTATCGCATCAGTTTCTAAAATTTTAATGTTTTGATTAATTAAGTCATTCAACCCTCTATTATTCGAAGATATAGATAATTTTTGCTTCGCAATTGTACAAGCTTTCAAGAAAGCTTTTGAGACAAAATCTGGTGAAATCATTTTGCCTATTGCCATGTTTTGATGAAAATTCGGTGTAAGAACAATAAATTTGCAGAAGGAAAGAGCCAATTCTTGAACAAGTTGCTCCTCTATTTTGCTAATCTTTCCTGGTTGGCTTGATTTCACTACATATTGAACAACTACATTATCAGCTTCTTCTGCTAAAGTGAAAGTTCCAAATTTAACATACTCATTTTCCCCAGTCATAAATTGGGAATTGGTTACTTCTACTTCTGTAGTCATTAAGGATTGTAAAGATAATAAGATACCTTGCATCATACTGGAATCTTTAGCAAGACGTCCTATGGTGGCAAAACTTATACCAGCATCGCTTCCTGCTGAAATCCATAAATCATAGGGAAAGTGTTTAGACATAGACCTCACATATTGTACGTTGTAACTAAACGTTCTCAATTCTTAATTTTTGTGTTCTTTAATATTGTTTTGCCTAATGGTAATCACAAAAGAATAACGAGGAAGAAATATTTCAAGATTTACTTTCCATTTAGATAACAGAAAGTTTAAGAATTAAGCCTTTACAAGTTAGAGTAATTAATTCATTAATTTATGTGAATTCAAGATGGGCGAAACCACAACAACTGTCCGAATTAGGAGACTTGTGCTCGATGTATTAAAACCTCATCAGCCAAGGATGGATGTTTTAGCTTATGCGGTTGCTGAATTAAATGGTGTAAATTCTGTTAATTTAACAAGAACAGAAACTGATTCAAGCACAGAAGGAATTGTAGTTACCATTGTTGGTGACAATCTAATCTACAAAGATATCGAAAATGTTTTGAGAGATTATGGTTCATCAATTCATTCAGTTGATGAAGTTGTAGCAGGTGAACAAATAATCGACACTGTAGCGCTTCCTGATGAAGAAGAAAGGTAGTTCCTTTATTTTCATAAGAAAAAATCAAACTGAAACAGCTATATCATGGGGTAATAAAGTCTTTTTAATTCATGGATTCTTCACTGTTTTGATACCTAACTCAAAGGCTTTTAGATTCTGTTCAAGATATTTTGCAGGAACACGTTGTTTTAGAGCATCTCTTAATTCGTCTTCTGTTAGAGGAAACTTTTCTACTTGAGATAATGCACCTAGAAGTACTATGTTCTGAGTTAGAGCTAATCCTGCTTCAATAGCTAAATTTTCAGCTTCGATCATTACTAATTTCACATCGAATTTTGTAATGTTTTCTTCTATTTTTTCTTTAGCAGTGTCTGCAGCTTTTTTGTCCTTCTTCCAAGAAATAGGAAAGAGAACTGTGTTAGATGTAATAGCAATTCCACGAGGTTTTAGAAATTTCATATATCTCAAAGATTCATTTTGCTCCAAACCAACTAAAACTTCACATGTTCCTATAGGATTAGTTGGTGAATGTAGTTTTTCTCCAATTTTTAGATTAGTAACAACAGATCCACCCTTTTGAGCCATTCCATGAACTTCAGATCCTAGAACATGTAAGCCTTTCTTCCTCGCTGCCATCACAATAATATCTGTGATAGTTAGAATGCCTTGACCTCCTACTCCACAAACAATCAGTTGGTAGGTTTTACTCATCAATATCTACCTCCTTTGATATCGCCTTCACAGGGCAGATTTGGGAACAAACGCTACACCCCGTACACATTGAAGGATCAATGATGGAATATTTCTTACCCTTTGAATTAGTATCAACACTCCAGTATATAGCTGGACATTGGTATTGAACAATACATGTACCACATGCAATACATGTTTCTGGGTCAATATGATAAACCTCAATTTTTTGACCACTTCTTCTCTGTTGTCTCCACCATTCATTTGCACAAATTTTTCTCATTATTATTACAGTGGGACCTTCATGTTGTAGTGCTTGCTCAAATGTCTTCTTACCATTCTCAAAATCATAAGGATCAAATTCAACAACATATTCAACACCCAGAGATTTTGCTACATCTGCTATATCAATAACCTCTGTGGGATTGGGTTGAAATCCAGTCATAGCAGTCATTCGATTATCAAGAACTAAAACATTAATGTTGGCTTTGTGATAAACTGCATTTGCTAGTGCAGTTAATCCTGTATGGAAAAAAGTACTATCTCCAATATATGCAAAAATTGGTTTATCTTTTATTACTCTGGAAAAACCATTAGCCATGCTTATTCCTGCGCCCATACATAGAATTGTATCAGTTACCCAGGGATCAAGTGAGTAACAACCTATATCTGATGCGAATATTCCTTTGTTCTTTCGAACAACTTTTGACAATTCCCAAAATGC